>NZ_JAABNK010000006.1:0-201850 GCF_009915965.1 Proteus sp. G2300 | reverse complement strand
AAAATAAAGTTTGCTATCTGAATTTTTCTATGGCTTAATAGCGTCACTGGTTTGGAAGTACAGACCTATTTATGTTAGTAAGTTTAAAGTTGTTCCCGTTTAGCGTTATCCTCGATACCTCTTCATTGTGAATTCCTTCTAATTAATTCCCATAAGTAAAAATACAAAACAAACCGCATATGCCTTATGGCAAATTAAATCAATTAAAGGAAATTCTATGTCTAATACAATGACTGGTACAGTAAAATGGTTCGATGAAGGTAAAGGTTTTGGTTTTATTACTCCAGCTGATGGCAGCAAAGATGTCTTCGTACATTTCTCTGCAATCCAAAGTGATAGCTTCAAAACATTAGCGGAAGGCCAACAAGTTTCATTCACCATGGAAAATGGTATGAAAGGCCCAGCAGCAGGCAACGTGGTGGCTCTCTAAAGGCGCTATTACTATTCGCCTCTATTTTAAATGCCCTTGTTGTAGTGGTTCACAATATAGAACATCACAATTTGATGTCACAGTGAACAATCCACACGGCGCAAAATGTATCTTTTGCAAAAGTGTGATGACAGCTCAAATGAGTTAAGCATTAAATAGTTGAATATATAAAACCTCGCTTCGGCGGGGTTTTTTGCTATCTGCAATCTCATATTGGTTGGTTAAAGATAAAAAAATGAGTTTTTAGGGCTTGAAAAATTTTTGTTCGTTCATATTTATATTTTGGGCAAATAAGATACCGCCCATAATTCACTAAATACTGAAGGAGGAGTTATATGCCTAACATTAAACCTTTTTCATTATTCCCAGCATTATCTGACAACCTACTGTCAAACCGCTTTGATCAGATAGATCGCCTGTTTAGTCAGTTAACAGGTAGTAAGCCTATTGCATCACCAATTCAGACCTATAACCTGAAACAGATTGATGATAACCATTATGAACTGACAGTGAGTGTGCCTGGATATCAAGAAGATGACTTATCGGTTTCATTAAAAGGAAGTCGTTTATTGATTGAAGGGAAAAAAGAAGAAAAATCAGAAGAAGACAATGATAAATGGATCCATCGAGGCATATCTCAAGGACAATTTACGTTGCAGTTTGACCTCGGTAAAAATGTTAAAATAGACAAAGCCGATTTATCAAGTGGACTTCTGACCATTGCTATTGAGTATGAATTACCCGAAGAAGAAAAACGGCAAACAATAGCGATAGAAAATAAAGATAAAAGCTAATTGAGTTAGGTAATGTAAATAAGATTAAGGCTACACGTGGTGTGTAGCCTTAATTGTTTTATGGCTTTAGCCTATTTATTCTCGTCTATCATGAATATGTTAATGTTCTTTCTTAAAAATAAACAATGAACGATATCGCAAATATTCTATAGATAGTATGCAGTAAATCATCTTTAAATGATGAATTTGTAAAACCGTGTAAGTCAGACCTTTCTGTTACTTTTTTGTGCCAATATTTTCTCTTTAATAAATGGGGAATTATTATGTCTACAATGAAAACAGAAGTTATTGTTATTCGTTTAACAAAGAAAGAGCGAGCATTATTGGATTCAATAAAAACCGCACCACTACTTGCAGATTGGATGAAAGAACTAGCACTTTCTAAATTAAAAGAGCAAGAATATTTACCTAATAAATAACTATCGATGCCGACAAAAAAGGAGTTTGGTCGGCAAATAATTATTCTATTATTGTACTGTAAATTTAAGTGGCAACAATAATAGGTTTTATATTAAATTCAAGGTAATGGGTATGGATACGAATAATAGTAAATATAAAGTAGTAGGTAAGGGCATATTAATGGCATTTTGGATAGGAGCATTTCTTGTTGCCGGATTACTTATCTACAATGAATTAAGCCCACATTCTAATTCAGGTGGTTGGTCAAGTTTATCTAGAGCTATAACTACAGCTTTTATTATTTTGGGGGCGGGATTTTATTGTTTAATTTGTTTTTTTATTGCCTTAAATGTATGGCTAGATAATCGTAAGAATAAACACGCCAATGTAGTGAGAGTTAAAATAGCATTGATACTGCATGGTTCTGTTTCCATCGTTATAGGATTAATTTTTTTACCATTGTTATTTAGGTGATATTAACTTAAACAGAATAAATTAAGAGAGAAATGAATAAGTAAGCTGTCATTGGATTGATAATGTTAATTCATTTTAGTGTAAGGCTAAAGCGGAATATTGATAAAAAGTCTGTCTCATAAGGATTAACCTAGGGAAGATTATCTGATGAAATGGTTAATGAAAAAAAGAAGGCAATTATAAAATCTATAATAAAAAAAGCTAAATAGATTTGAGCTTATCGTAGTGAGAAATCATATCAACTCTTTTTCCATAAAAAAGCCCAATGTGGCGGCATTGGGCTTAGTGACTCGAATAGATGGGTATAAATACTATTGGAGATCGCTATAAATATAGAGAATTTATATTTTATGAGTTAACAATAAGTGCTTTTTTCTCAACAAAAAATGCGTTAGTGCTATTTTTTGTCTAGTTTTAAGGAGAATTGGTGTTTTTTTATTCTTTTTTTATCGATTTATCTATTCTTTACATTTTTGTTGCGTAAATAGATTGGATCTTATGATGTTTGGTAGATACTGGTGAACTCATTATAATCCAGTATGGATAAAGAGCCCTAACTAAACTCATTTTTTAACTTAGTAAATATAATAATAAATAAAAACAAGGTGTTAAATATTGTAGAATAACAAAAAAGTATATGTAAAAAATAGAGTGTCTTACTTGAAGCGCCAGACGATAGGAGGACAATGGCTTTAAATACCTTAAATTTAACTCCTATTTATGGTATTCGTGTAAAAAAATCTAAAGTTGGTGTGATAAGTTGGTTTTTTTATTGTGGCGAATATTGTGAAAAAGTCGATTTTTATCAATCATTGCATACAAAACATTTAAATGCTCTGTTGCCAGAGGTAATGAAATATCCTTATCTTTTTGAAGGATATCACTTTATTATTGATAGAGATGGCTATGAAGATGTTTAGTCAGAATGGGAAAAGTTAATATAAGTATTAATCCTATTTTATTTGTTCTATGGCTGCTAGCTTTATAAAGCTAGATAATTCAATGTATTACATGTAATAATTATAAATAAGTATTTAAGATAAAAATACTTGGTAATTTTTAAATTAGAAATATTAATTGATGTTAGTCTTATTTTTAACATAAAGACAATGACAGGTTAATCAGTTTGAGTAAGACTTAAAAGAGTACTTAATTCACAATTAATAAGGAAGGTAGTTATTTATGTTTCCAGAATATCGTGATTTAATTTCAAAGCTTCGCCAAACAGATCCTCATTTTCGTGCTCTTTTTGAACAACATAATGAACTTGACCATAAAATAGTAAGGTTAGAACATAAGGACAGAAGAGGATATGGTGAAGAAGTTGTAGAGTTAAAAAAACAGAAATTAAGACTAAAAGAAGAAATTCATCAGATCCTTAAAAATCCGCCAGAAGAAGAATAACAGAAAATTATTTTATAAATAGTTAATATATTGAAACCATCTTATGTAAATTCGGATGGTTTCTTATCTTCTAGTTATATCAATAAATATAATCACTTGGTTTATGTGATTATAGAAAGGCCACTCATGTAGCCTTTTTTAGTTTAGGATCTAAAAATAGATTATTTCAATCATATATTACTTCAATTATTATCTTGCCAAAGTACATTAAATCTATCTAAATCTACTTTATAAACAACTCTAATATTATCATTAATATAATATTTATAAGTTTCATTATTAGAAAAATAAACAGACACTGCTAATTCACACTCAGAAGATAATTTTCTTGGTGCATCAATTACGCTTGAGAAAAAATTATCCTTTTGGAGTTGATGGTGAAGTTTTTTGACCGCATATTGTTCATGAAAAAGAAATAAATAATTATGCGTCATTTTTATTAGTCTCATGATGGTTTATTTTATTTGTAGCATAAGTATAAATAACACCGATAATGGATGTAACTAATAGACCAATAATGACAACGAGTTTGCCATTATCTGTAACACCAGCTGGGCTAGAGGCGTAAGAGAAATTATGAGCAAAAGCGGCACCAACTAACATGCCTAGTACACTGATTGCAGCATCGGAATTGCCTTGCCCTGCATTGGCAAGTTGGCGTAATGGACAACCAGTGATAAATACACCACAAAGCCCGACAAGCATCATAGAGAGAAAATTCCATAAACCATCATTATGAGCAATAGGTTGATTTTCAAATCCAAGGTTAAATTTGCCTAAATAGAGATTACCTAAGAGAATAATAAGTGTTAGTGCGACTACGCCAAGGGCCATATTATAGTTACGTGATAAAAAGACATGTTTTGCCATTCCTATGAAACAAAATCGAGTTCGTTGAATAATAAAACCAATAATAAGTCCTGCAATAATAGACATCCATATTGGAGCATGACTTGCGCCAGGGCCTTTTACACTAGCGTTAAAAATACCACTATTCCATAAGAATAAAGCGAATAGAAATATGCATATAATTGGCAAAATAAAGCCTTCTACAGGCGACTGACGATAATTTCTTGGAAGAGAAAATCCTTTTTTTATGAATAGGCTTCCAACACCAATTCCAATGATTAATCCAACTAATCCTATTATTGCGTTTAAATCTCCCGCACCAATACGAAGTACCATTCTTAATGGGCAACCTAAGAAAACTAAGCAACCGGCCATCATTAAAAAGCCCAACATAAAGCGAATGATTGGCGCTGATCCGGCTTTTGATTGAAACTCTTTGAAAAGTAAGGCTGCCACAAATGAACCGAGAATAAAACCGAATATTTCAGGACGAAGATATTGTACGGTTTCAGTATTATGTAATCCCATACTGCCTGCACTGTCACGAATAAAGCAAGCAACACAAACACCCATATTAGGGGGATTCCCATTAACACCTAGAAGTAAAGCGATAGCACCAATAACAATTCCAGATATGACTAAAACCCATTTTATAGACATTAAATGCCTCCGTTGACGGGGGAGCCCCCTGACTAATAGAACCTATTAAGTACGGGCAACTATATATAAGAATGAAGTGTGATTCTTTTATATAGATCACGACAAAAGTAATAAATTATATTTAAATAAAGCTAAATATTATAGATGTTAATTTAATTGGTAATAAGTTAATGATAAATTAAATAATATATTATATATAATTATTTAATAAATTTTTGATATAGTAAGAAGAATGAAATTATTGAACTAAAAGATGTTATAAGTTTTGATAGATCCATTGTTTTCTGGTCAGTAATAATATGGTATAAAATTTCTTCTTTATTACTTAAATCATCACTAATAAATTTTCTTCACATCATAATCTTGGGTGAAAAATAAGGCCACCCATTTTTATTTTTTGTGCTATTTTTAACTCTTCAGTTGTATCTTATTATAAAGTTTCACCCTCTAAATTGTTTTTAATAATTCAATTTAAATAAAATTCTATATGCTTACTTTCATTTTCAGATGAAAGATTATTAGGAAAATCACCATAAGTGTGCTAGTTGATGTTATCAATTATCATTTTTATGCTTATATTATTTTGTGAAGATTATTTTATTGTCTCGAGCATTGATGATGAACTATATTAATATTAAATAAGTTATTAATGTATGAGAATATCATGTTAATTTAAAAAAGAATGAATCAATATGTATAACTCACACTGAAAGTCAAAGACTAAATTCAATTATCATATTTTGATTTATTGGTTATTCTCATCATTATTAGATGAGATTTTATTTTTTAATTAAGATAATGCTTATCCCTATTTTATCTTCTTTTGAGATAATGCTGACTTAAGATAAATAATGGAAGTGACTTTCTAACTATTAATAATACTTAAAGGATATTTATGAAAAAACTTATTTTAGCATTGGGTTTATTATCAATCTCTTTTGTTGCGGTTTCTGCTGATTTATCTCAAGCATGCGAAGATTATTTTAAAGAAACTGACTCTTATGTTGAATTAATGGCAAAAAATGACGCAACTAAAGCTCAAGCTGAAGCAATGAAAGCGCAGTATGCTCAAGCTAAGGAACAATTTGCAGCATTACCTAAAGATGTTCAAGAAAGTACTTGTAAACAAGCATTAGATTCTTTAGAGCAAATGAAAAAAATGTCAGCGGGCTAATAAAGTAGACTGCATGTATAAGCCTTATATTCTCTAATATCTATAAGGCTTTTTTAGTTAAATAATTAAAGACATCTTTATTTTCATTATACCTATTTTTATCACCTTATTTATTTTTAACTTTACTCCTTTTATATTAATTTAAAATTTCTTTTCTAAGAAAGAGTATAAATAATGAATTTTTTAGTCTATATAGCAACAAGCTTAGATGGTTATATTACTCAAAGGTATATATAATTTATATGGATTAAATTAATCCATATAAAAAACAGATGAAATATTAATGCTTGTTAATTTTACTTAGGATATTCCGTTACTCCATTTCCATCTTTATTTATAGTTTTATTATTTGTGAGTTTTTATTTTATAAGACTATTTTTCTTTTTTTATAGAAATAATAAAAATTATTTTGTTGGTAAATATTTTTTATGGAATAATTATTTATTCCTATTTCTTATTGATATTTACATTATGCATTACTCTTTATTTTTATTATTTTCTATATTTATTAGTGTTGGATGTAGCTCAGGTAAAGTAACTCAAACTGCTGTTTCTGGACCGCATATTGATAACCCCAAAGTTGATAGTTCTCATGATGATAATACCCATATTGATAATCATGAGGTTAATAATAATTTAGTCTTTATGTTGGGAAAACCGTCGCGTTTTGAAATAGAGGCACAAGAAGAGAACCGTAAATTTGGACAACTTTTTAAAGCGGGTTTAAATGAATCAAAAACATCAGTACATAATCAATATGTAAATAATGAAAATTCAACAATAAAGCCGATTCAAAAAATAAGTTTTACCATGCCAGTTCCTGAGCCTATTTGGAATGAAAAAAAACAAACCGTTGAGTTTAAATGGACACAAAGACCACATTATACTTTTGATGCTTATTAATACTTTAATATAGGTTTAAAACTTAATTTATATGGAAAAATTATGCGCATAATCATTACTTTATTATTATCTTTTTTATTATTGGGTTGTACTACTGATAACATTACTTTTAGTGCAGGTGATTCAGGGGAGCATAGAATAGGTAGCCCGGTGTGTTCTACCTTTGTTTGTGGTAAAAACACACGCACACCGGGAGAGCAAAAAGCCATTAATGAGGCAGTTCATGAACAACAGCGGGCTATAATGCGAGGGGAAAAACCAGATTTAAAAATTATGGCTTCTTATTAAGAATTTAATTTATCTATGCCAGTAATATATTACTGGCTGATATTAAATATTATTAATAATAAAATTAGCTCTACTATCAATTGCCACTTTCGGCAGTTCGATTAATTTATAATTATATTTTTTATAAACTTCTAGCATTGCTAAATACGTTTCCTCTGATTCTTTTATCGTTTGTTTTCTTTCTTTATCTTGTGCATAGATTTCAGGCCAAGGTGGAGCAATAAATACATTTGTAGAATAACGAAATAGTATTATTGCATTATTAAGATGTTTTGGGATAGGTAATCCGCATAATAACAAATATCCTGCAATATCAGGAAGGCCCCTATCATAGAAATACGGTGTTTTAATGTCAGTTGCTTTATGCCATGAATACAATTCCCAACTTAGCATTAATTGTGAGAACGCTTCTGGATCTGTCCATGGCAATGCATTACCTTCGATAAGAATTTGATCTTGTATGATAGCTCTTCCTGCCTCTAAAGAACAGGGATAACCTCTATTCTTAAGTTCATTTATTAGCGTTGTTTTCCCAGACCCAGGGCCTCCAGTTAATACAATACGATGTAATTCTTTAGGCATAATAACTCCTAATAAGTTTATATAGTTAATAGAGAAAAATGGGGAAGATGTAGGGGGAATTAACCTTAGAGGTAGTAGAAATAATAATACCTAAAAAATAGAACTAGAAAAAGTGTACTAGCATTAAATGTTAATGAAAATCTTAAGTAAGTTTATTTCGTGGGAATTCTTAAGAATAGGATAATAAATTACATAATTCTTAGAAGAAAAAATCTGGTGAATAAATATTAAGGAATACAAACCTCAGGCGTATAGTGACTATTAGGGAAAAGATCTGGTAAATAACTACATTTTCTTATTGTTTTTTGAACTCCTTCTTTTGATTCAAAAAGAAAAATACCAATTATGCCAATATTTTTCTTATCATCTTATTTGAGCATTTTATGCCCATGACTGCACTAAATAGCAATTGAAAGCATGGATAATTGATTCTATGATAGAACATATATGTTTTATAATGATTTGTATATAAGGATTGGCATGGGGATTGTAAAAATTTCTGATGAATTACATGAGTATTTGAGGAAGGCAAGTAATGTCATGTCTCGCTCAGTTAATGCTCAGGCGGAATTTTGGATAAAAATAGGTATCCAAGCAGAGTTAAATCCAGATAAAACGTTCCCGATGATTATTAATGAAATGCTGGAAAAAGAAGCTATCAAGCAACAAGCAGAATAAGAGGAAACAAAAATGGATAAAATAACAATCAAAACGTCTGATGAAATTGAACTAATGCGTGAATCTGGACGTTTGTTAGCGCAAGTCTTTACGATGCTTGATACCTTTATTGTACCAGGTGTTTCTACACTGGAAATTAATGACAAGGTGGAAGATTTTATTATTAACGAACTTCATTCAAGACCGGCAAGTAAAGGCCAGTATGGTTATGAATATGTGTTAAACACGTCAATTAATGAAGTTGTTTGTCACGGTGTACCCAAATCAGATGAGCGCCTAAAAAGTAAAGATATTATTAATGTTGATATTACATTAGAAAAAAATGGGTTTATTGCCGATTCTAGTAAAATGTATATTATGCCAGAGGCATCTCCTATAGCGCGTAAACTAGCTAAAACAACGTATCAAGC
The DNA here is from genome assembly GCF_009915965.1 of Proteus sp. G2300. NCBI lineage: Bacteria > Pseudomonadati > Pseudomonadota > Gammaproteobacteria > Enterobacterales > Morganellaceae > Proteus > Proteus sp. G2300. The sequence goes on along the minus strand of NZ_JAABNK010000006.1, from coordinate 192,805 downwards.
TATGTGGGAAGGGATTAAAGAAGTTAAGCCAGGTGCAACATTAGGTGATATTGGTCATGCTATTCAAAGCTTTGCACAAAGCCATGGATATAGTGTTGTAAGAGAGTATTGTGGGCATGGAATTGGTAGAGAAATGCATGAAGCGCCACAAGTTTTACATTACGGTATTAAAGGACAAGGTGTGGAATTAAAAGAAGGCATGACTTTTACGATTGAACCAATGATTAATCAAGGTGGCGCTAAAATAAAAACTAAAAAGGATGGTTGGACTGTGGTGACGAGAGATAAAAAATTATCAGCTCAGTCAGAACATACAATTTTAGTTACAGCAAATGGGTATGAAGTGCTGACTTTACGTCCTGAAGAATCGTTACCATAATCGCTAATATTTTATTTTTTTGGCTATTTAAAGGGAAAAGCAGAATAATATTCTTTATAATTTAAAGATAATCCTATTTTTAATTTAAATAGCCGTATGATATTTTTTCACATCTTTTGATAGATTCAATATTTAATCTCATATCTTTATTAAACATAGTTGTAAATTAAATTCTTGCTATTATATTTATCATAATGATTTGATGTTAGCTTGTGTTTTTTAATGGTTGCAGGATGCAATTATCATTTTTTGAAAGAATAAGGATGTTGAGATGAAAAATATTTCAAAAATACTTGAAGAGTGGGGAGCGTGGGTTGCTAATGATCCCATTATTTTTTGTTTATTAAATAAAAAGAAAACTATCCCAGAAAAAATAAAACTAAGAAAACAATGTACTCATCATAAAGCAAATATAATAAACGATTTAATGAAAATGTTGATGATATATAATAAAGAGGATTATCAGCTACTTATTAATTATTACGTTTTTGGAAAAACTTTTATAGAGCTTGCGAAATATGAAAAATGTTCAGATACATATATTGGAAAAAAATTGAAAAAAGCAGAAGGTTTGGTTGAAGGGATGTTGATTTTTTATATGAAAATTGAAAATATAAAACGATTAAAATAAGACTTTACGATCGTAAATTATAGTTTATTCTAATAAACACTTATAAAAATAAAGAGTAAAAATATAATTTCATATTGTGAATTTTGTATTCTACTGATTGTTATAAGTATTGCTAACAGGATGTTTAGCAAATAAATTAACTTAAACCCAAGGAGTGGAAAATATGTCAACTACATATCCAATTATTTTAGTTCATGGATTATCTGGTTTTGATGATATCGTCGGTTATCCTTATTTTTATGGCATCGCAGATGCATTAGAAAAAGAAGGGAATAAAGTCTTTACCGCCTCTCTTTCTGCATTTAATTCTAACGAAGTTCGTGGTGAGCAACTTTGGGAATTTGTGCAAAAAATTCTAAAAGAAACAAAAGTGAGAAAAGTCAATTTAATTGGCCATAGCCAAGGGCCATTAGCTTGTCGTTATGTTGCAGCGAAATATGCCAAAAATATCGCCTCTGTGACCTCTGTGAACGGCGTAAACCATGGATCAGAAATTGCTGATTTAGTACGACGTATTATGCGCAAAGACAGTGTGCCAGAATATATTGTAGATGCTGTTATGAAAGCTATTGGTACAATTATTTCTACATTCTCTGGAAATCGTGGCAATCCACAAGATGCTATCGCTGCATTAGAAGCATTAACGACTGAGAATGTAACGGAATTTAATAAAAAATATCCACAAGGGCTACCTGAGCTTCGTGGAGGCGAAGGTAAAGAGGTCGTTAATGGCGTGCATTACTACTCATTTGGCAGTTATATTCAAGGATTGATTGCTGGTGAAAAAAGTAATTTATTGGATCCGACACATGCTGCAATGCGTGTATTAAGTGCTTTTTTCATAGAGCGTCAAAATGATGGTTTAGTTGGTCGAACGAGTATGCGATTAGGTAAATTAGTTAAAGATGATTATGCTGAAGATCACCTAGATATGGTCAATCAAGTTGCTGGGTTAGTGGGGCGTGGTGAAGATATTATTGCGATTTATACTAATCATGCGAAATTCTTAGCAAGTAAAAAATTATAATTTCCAATAACAACGCTTGTGGAATATGAAATAACATAAACTATGGCTCTAATTTTATTAGAGCCATTTTTATTTCTAACATTATTAATTTGTGTTTTTATTAACGCTAATAGAAATATCATAACCTAATAAATAAAGAGCTTGCTCTAAGCTATCTACTTTTGATGATTGATTAATTTCGAGTAAACGCTCTATTTGTGCGCTAGTTAAATTCATTTTTCTTGCAAGATCGGATTTTTTTGTCTTGGTTTCCAACATCGCATTATGCAATGCAATTTTCAAACAGCTGATTACAGGTAAGTAAACAATAAAATCACCAGACTGTGCTTTTGAGGGGGCAGGAATGGGTATTTTACTTGAAATAAATTCCTCAAGGCCGACATGCAAAATATCAGAGGCTTCCAGTTCAATATCATCTTCCGTATAAGCAACAGCATGTATATTATCAAAATCACGGTAAGTAATTTCGTAGGTTTCACTTTCGTCATCATAATGAGCGACTGCGGGATAGCTGAACATAATTTACCTTTGTGAAGTTAAAATGAAAAAGCATTATACAATGTATTTTCAAAATTATTGTGTATAGTATTAAAGTGAAATATTAATTATCTAATTGATATTAAATAACATGTTAGAGATTAAAAACAGACTTATCAAAGTTTATCTTCATTTCTTGCTTGTGTAAGATAAACGTAAAAATAGCACCTTATGAGCTATCTCACATTTTTATTATTTTAGTCTATTGATTTTGGGTAGATCCTATTTTTTAAGAAGACCCCTCTTATAAATGATCTTAGGGTATTTTTTAGGAAGGAATTATTTATGTATCCCGTTGATTTACATGCTCATACTATTGCTAGTACACACGCTTACAGTACGGTGAGTGAATATTTTCAGCAAGCAAAAAAGCAGGGAATTAAATTATTTGCAATAACGGATCATGGTCCTGATATGGACGATGCTCCCCATGAATGGCATTTTTCTAACTTACCAGTGATCCCTCGAATGATTGATGGTGTGGGTATTCTTTATGGTATAGAAGCAAATATTAAAAATATTAAAGGTGAAACAGATTGCAGTGAGAAAATGAGTAAGAAATTAGATATTGTGCTTGCTGGTTTTCACGAGCCGGTGATGGGTTCATTAGGTATTGTGGATAATACAAAGGCTTTGATCGCGACAATAACAAGTGGTGCTGTTCAAATGATAACTCACCCAGGAAACCCGAAATATCCAATTGATTTTGCTGAAGTTGCAAAAGTAGCAGCTGCTTGTCATGTTGCTTTAGAAATGAATAATTCATCATTTATTCATTCTAGGGTAGGAAGTGAGAAAAACTGCATAGAAATAGCTAAAGAAGTTCGTGATGCCGGTGGATTGATTGCTCTAGGATCTGATTCTCATATTGCTTCTTCATTAGGGAAATTTGACAGAGTATTAGAAGTATTAACTCAAATAGATTTTCCTGAAGAACGTATATTAAACATAACCCCAAGAAGAGTGCTGGATTTTTTAAAATCACATGGCAAGAAAGAAATTCCTGAATTTAATCATTTTTAATGCCTTTATTTATATTAGCAATAGAAAGCTATCTTAGGATAACTTTCTATTGAATAAGCTACGTTTTTTTATTGATGAAAAACGGTTAACGCTTGTTTTAATTGATCTGATTGTGTCTGTAAGGAATCTAATGAACTTACTAACTCCCTTGTCATTGTGGCGTTAGCTTGTGTTGTTTGGTCTAATTGATTGATCGCATCTTCAATTTGAGCAATACCATTACTTTGTTCATTGGTTGAAATAGAAATATCGTGGATCATTTCATTGATATTTTCGGTATGTTTAGAAATATCCACCATATTATCGTTTGCGTCAGCCGCCAATTGAAAACACTGATTTATCTTTTTACTTGAATTAGCAACAAGCACTTTTATCTCTTTTGATGCTAAATTACAGCTAATAGATAATTCGCGAACCTCTTTTGCAACCACTGCAAAACCTTTTCCATGCTCACCTACTCTTGCAGCTTCTACAGCAGCATTTAACGCTAATAAATTAGTTTGAAAGGCAATGTTGTCAATTGTTGATGTAATATCATTAATTTGCTCAGAGAATGTGACAACTTCATGCATATTTTCAACCACATTAGCCAGCATCTCATTACTTTGATGGATCATAGAATCTGCTTTTGTCACAAGCTCACATGATGCTTGGGTATTTTCTGCATGCTGTTTTGACGTCACACTTAACTGTCTTATTCCTGCTGACGTTTCAAGTACTGCGGCTGATTGTTGTTCAACACGAATAGCAAGATTATTGTTCATAACAGAAATATCATTTAATTCAGAATTGATAAGGCCAGAACTGTGATTAATATCATTAACTATCTGTTTTATTTGATCTCGCATTTTTTCAATATTTACAGTGAGAATATTTATTTCAAACAAACCTTTTGTCGTGATCTTGGTTGCTAACTCACCATTACTGATATCTTCAATATTCTTCACAATAGCATTTAAAGGTGAAATAAAATTTTTTCGTAATACGAATTGCACTAAAAAAGAGAAGATCACAATAAGAATTGTGATGACAATTAAGCTATAAATAATTTTATCGTACAGCAATTCACCTTCATTCAATGATGCAGTGTAATGGCTTTGTAGTTGTTGATGATAGTTGGTGTATGCTTTTTCAAAATTATCTTGGTAAGTTTGTGTAGGTTGATTTAAATATTCATATGTTTTTCCTTGTTCTAAAAAGGCTAAAAATTCAATGAGTGCAGCATTAAGCTCAATATATTTTTGTTCTAATTGTTGAATATCGCTTTCATTATTAATGTTATGGGGGGCATTTTTGAAACTTTTCCATGAATTTTCAACATGTTGTAGTTTTTCTTTGGTTTGTTGTAATAAAGATGAAATATCAGTATTTGCAGTAGCCATTTTATTAATAATCAATAAATGGCGGGAGCTTGCTCTATTTAAAGTATTGCGTGTTTGTAGAAGATTTTCCCAAGTGTTATTTAATAGTGATTGTTCGCTATAGATATTGTTCAGTGTGTTTAAATTTCTTCTGTAATCATTTACTGACGAAAGAAATAAAACACAGGCTAAACCAAGAAGTAAAATTAAGGATCCTGTAATAAGCCAAACTAGGGTGGTTGTTTTTAAACTCGACATATTAAAAGAGACGTTTGGCAAATAACGTTGTTTGAAGTTCTTAAACATGAATAGTTATTTCCTTTTTGATAAAAATATAACTGTACAATTTATTGATTTTTAAGTTTTATTTTTACTTCCTGTAATTGGTATCGACAAAGAATGGCTAAGAATGAGTGAAAATAAGTATTTAGAACACTCTTTGATTTAATGCCATATATCCTTTTGATTTTTTCAAATACTAAAGAAGAGTATCGGCATTTTATAAATATTCTTTATGGTTATTTATTACCCTTATTGATAAATTTTTCAAATGGGTTAATGGGGCTTATAACATGTTGATTTTTATTAAATTTAATTTAATAGTTGGAAATTTAAAAAAGCATAAGGAGGCTGTAAAAAGTCTTTTTTAATTAATTATTGATAACTTGTTGATTTGTTATTAATTTAATGTGATTTAAATATTTGTAATTTAAACAATTAGGTTTTAATTATGTCAGTATTTCTATTAATAAAATAAAAAATACTATAAATAGAAGGTATGCGTCTTCCATTTATATTGAGTGTTATTTTACCAATAACATTAATGATATATAAAAATTTGAATTAAGTGATGCTAACTTATTTCTTAAAGTTAAATACCTGAAAAATAGTAGATAATTCGTATAAAAATATTATAAAAATGGAGTTAACGTTATCTTTTGATTAAAGATGTTATTTATATATACTGTACTTTTGGGGTTAGATAAGGTTATTCATAACTCATAATTATTAATGTATATCTTTTCTGCATAAGATAGTTGAGAGGACAGTTCTCTGTGGATGCACCATTTCAAATTCAACAGGTTGTTAATGTATTAAAAAAAATTCTTAGAACTAAATTGAATACAATTTATTTGCATGGTTCATCTGTTTCTGGAGGACTTAGGCCAAACAGTGATATTGACCTTCTTGTGATCATTAAATCCCCTTTGACTAAAGAAGAAAAAAATTTACTGAACACCGATCTATTATCTATTTCAGGACACTATCCTTATGATAAGTTTGGGCGTAAGCCTTTAGAGATCGTGATGTTTGTTAGCCATCTATTACATAACTTACAATATCCTGCTAGGTGTGAGTTTATTTATGGAGAGTGGTTACGAGATACATTGGAACAAGGACTGAGTGATAATAGCTCAGAGGATCCTGAATATACATTGATGTTGGCACAAGCTCAGAAAGAGGTAAAACTTCTTTGGGGGGAGTATGTTATATTACCTAAAATTAATAACCAGCAAATAAGAAAAGCACTATTAGATTCTCTGCCTAATATAATTTCTTCTATTGAAGGTGATGAGCGCAATGTTCTTTTAACGCTTGCAAGAATGTGGTTTACGATGAGTACGGGGCAGTTTATATCAAAGGATACTGCAGCGGATTGGGCGATCAATAGAATGCCTAATAAATTTATTGAAGTGATGACAGTTGCAAGAGACGCTTATTTGTATGGAAATAATGTTGAATGGACAAAATATAAGGAGTTATTACCATTAATTATTGAATATTTTTCCATTCAAATTAAAAATGTATATTTAATAAAAAATGATCTGGTTACAGATTGAATAAACTTGTTTACGATTTGAGATAATTTAGCATAAGTGTTTTATAGTTATTTTTTTCAAGATTTTTTTCTGTAAATCCAAACTGTGTTGCTAAATTTTGTAATTGTGTCGCGTATAAAGGAAGTTTATTTTTATCGTCTGTCATAATAGCAAACTCCGCAAATGATCCTATATTATCTAATTTATCAATAGTGATATGAAACTCACCTAAAAAATAGATTTCTCTTGATTTTGTATAATTGAGAAGGCAGTGATAGCCAAGAGTGGTGAACATGGAGACCGTTTTCTCTGCATTTTCTATACGTACAGCTTCACATTGTGATAAATCAGGGCCTTTAACGATAAGAAGATTTATGCCTGAAGGCAACATTTTTCTCACACACAAACTTATGCTTGAGGCCGGGAAATTGGTGTGAGTATGTTCCATATACCAATCTGTTTCTTGATTATTAGGTGTAAATAATGTTGCACCCGCTTTTTTTAATGCTGTAATAAACTCTTCGGGATGTTGAAGATGATATTTTAGTTCTACTTCAAACTTACCTTGAAAGTGTTCTGACATAATTTTTTCCTAATTTTAGTTAACATATTATAGCATTGATTTGAATTTTCTTTGATTAGAAAAATGAATTTTTCATGTGATTTCAATATCTATAATATCAAGGATATTAATATTAAAGCATTAGTGCCATTTATATAAATCATATTAGTCGAGTTAAAATAGAATCTTTATGAAAGAAAAGAAGGTAATAGAGGGTTGTCCGTCAAGAAAGAAATAGAGGAGGGATAAAACCTCACAGAGAGGGGTATCCCTGTGAGATTATTATAGAAATATTATTATAGGATACCTTCAAAAGGGTTCCAGCTTTGGTCATTCTTGGTTTCTTTCAAATAGTACGCGTGGTTAGCCGTTATTGCCCATAAAATATTAATAGCAATACCGACAGCATTGATTACACCATTATTTACAGGTAAGAAGCCGATAATAGTAAAAACAGCAATATTAATAGCAAATAATGTTAATGCCTTACGCCATAAACCTAAAATAAGAAAATAAATAAAACCAAAGAAAAAGGCCCAGATATTCATTCCAATAAGAATACGTTTACCAAAGGAAAGTTCTTTATAAGCGACTTTAAATTCAGGTGTTTTAGGTGAACCATATTTATCAAAAAATGAAAAACGTTCTTGCCATTTTTCAGAATACTCTTTATTCATGTTAATTCCTTTTACCTGTATTGATTACATTTAGTCTTATAGAAAAAATGTATCTTTACATAAATTCACAAGATGAACAATATAAAATTTTTAAGAAATTATAGACATTTATATAATAACCATTAATGCAAGATGTTTTTTATTTTTTAATAATAATCTTATTGTTTAAGAATATATTGTTAATAACCGGTCTTGAAAATATAAATGATAAAATAAAATATTAACTTGAGTTTGCTTGACGGAAGAAAGAATAAGAAATCTGGTTGATAGCTTGTACCAGATTTCTTATGAAGGAATAAAGTAAGCAACTAACGCACAACTAGCACTGATGATTCAGCGTAGCTAACGACAGAAGATGCCGTTGAGCCGAGAAGATACGTTTTCATGCCAGGGTTACGAGAACCAATAACAATGAGCTCTGCTTGAATTTTTTTCGCCGTCTCTAAAATTTTATCGCGAGGATTCCCAATGGAAATATAAAACTGAGAGGTACTGTTAGGAATGTCGATATGCGATAAATTTTCTTTTAATGTAGATAATGCAATTTCAATACGTTGTTTATCACTTGCGAGTCGGTCTTGCCCTGCAAATGCGAATCCAACAAAAGACTCATAACTTGGGATCACGGATAAAAAATGAATATTGAGTTTATCGGCGACAGACAATGCTTTTAGATGAGAAACAACCTTGTCCAATAAACCAAGCTCTGTAAAATCAACGGGTACTAACACTGTTTTTGTCATAGTGGCTCCTAATTAACCTTTATTATGATTAGGGCTTTAATACTAATTACTTGTACATACACATGTGAGTTACCTACTAATCTTATCAGTCAAAAGCAAAAACTGTACAAAAATTAGAAATATTTTTATTTTTTGAGAGTTATGTATTTTTTTACATGGAAAAATGTAGCAATTTAAGTGAATAACTGTGTAATAGAGTCAAATAGAAATAGTTATTAAAAAGTAGGTTGGTTACTAGGTAAGAAAATGTTTTGCTATCTAACCAAAATGAGCGTGCATGCAAATTGAAATGCTATTATATAAATAAACTAAACTCTTAAAAAATAATATTTAATATAACTGTTTAAGTTTTTACTTTATAAAATTTAAAAATATCCATAATATAAAAAGTACATATTAGTTATTGGGAGTAAAGATAATATCTATTTATTACAATATGTTATGGGGTTTTTGGGAATTTGTCTGATGGTTTTATCTTAATGATAACAAGTAGCATTTAGCTTTTAATAAAATAATAAAATTATATTACAAATGAGATTGGTTTTTATTTTTATTACGAACTAATTGATTGAAAAAAATAAAAAAACTCTATTTAAATAACTATATTTTTATTTTTAAGTGTGCATAATATCTGTAATGTTAATTTTCATCGTAAGGAACGTAAAATATGTTACATCAAGATATGATCAATAAATTGAATGAACAGCTAAATTTAGAGTTTTATTCAGCAAATCTTTATTTGCAAATGAGTGCTTGGTGCGACGATAAAGGATTTGATGGTGCAGCTAAATTTTTAAAAGCCCATTCTCGTGAAGAAATGGAACATATGCATCGCCTATTTGATTATTTGAGTGATACAGGGGCGATGCCTTTACTCGGTGCGATTGAAGCACCACCTTCAGAATTCTCATCACTCGCTGAGTTGTTTGAGAAAACTTACGAGCATGAAAAACAGATTACAGCTGAAATTAATAAATTAGCTCATGTTGCAATGACCACTCAGGATTATTCAACGTTTAATTTTTTACAATGGTATGTTGCTGAGCAACATGAAGAAGAGAAATTATTTAAATCAATTTTGGATAAATTGGCGATGGTTGGTGATAGCGGTAAGGCTTTATTCTTATTAGATAAAGATCTGAACACATTATCAACATCTGCACATGTTTAATAATTAGCAAAGCACTACGTTGCAGATAATAATTAAGATAGGCTTAAGTTAATAAAATACATAAATATAATGATAACGCTCTGCTGGAAATAAACAGTAGGGCGTTTTTTATTACTCAGCATTAGTTCACAGCCTTATTTCTTTCTCTATTAATTGTATGTTTTTTATCCTGGATATATCTTTTGGATGTTATTTAAACAGGATGTTTATTTTACATTTAACTTAATTTGGTTATGTATTGAACTGTTTAGACTGTCAATGTGGGTATTATATTTTTTTGAAGTGTAAAAATGAGTGATATTTGAAACAGAATCTGCGCTAAATAACATATATTTTGAGTGCTAGTTCACAACCTTTTATTTCTAATAGGAAGAAGCGGAGATCTTGACGTGAATTTGCTATAAAATATTTTCATAAATAAAAAAATCACCTGTAATTTAAGAGGTTATTATGTCATTAAATACACTTAAGACATCTTGGGGTAAATTATCTGCTATTGCGGTTTTATTCCTAGGTATGTCGTATCAACAAGCATTAGCACACGCACAACTAAAATCTCAGTTACCAGCTGAAGGTGCGGCTATTGAGCAGTCTCAAGCACCTAAAGTTATCACATTAGATTTTTCTGAAGGTATTGAACTTGCATTTAGTAAAATCAAAGTGACGAATACCGACGGCAAAGAGATTACTGTAGGGAAATTGAGCTTAGATCCTGTAAACAATACTAAATTATTACTACCGTTAGAAAGTGATTTAGCTGAAGGTAATTATTTAGTTGATTGGAATGTGGTTTCTGTTGATGGGCACAAGACAAAAGGTTCTTATCAATTTAGTGTAAAATAATGACACCTGAAGACGTTTATATTTTATGCCGTTTCTTTCATTTTGTGGCAGTCATGTTTATGTTTGGACTGAGCTTCTCGGCTGCCATTCTGACAAAAGATAAGTTTATTCCTCTCATTCAAGTTCGTTTGCGCCCAGCATTAGCCATCAGCACTATTACGGTCTTTATTACGACTTATTTATGGATGGCTTTACAATCTGGTATTATGGGGGACGGATGGGAGGATGCTTGGTCACTGGAAATATGGAAAGCGGTATTAGGTACTTCATTTGGTCAGATTTGGCAATGGCAATTGGTATTAGCAACTTTTGCTTTAGCTGTATTATTTATACACCAACGTTATATTCGTAATTTCTCTTTATTAATTGTTGCTTCAATTATGTTGATCTTACATGCCTCTATTGGTCATGGTGCTATGTTTACAGGTTCAGATGCAACTTTTTATAAGATTAATCAAAGTATTCATCTCATCAGTGCCGCATATTGGTTTGGCGGTTTATGGCCATTTGTTGCTTGCTTACAATTTCTACGTAATAAAGATGAGCTTGCAGAAGGGATGATCAAGCCTATCATTGGCACAATGAAGCGGTTTTCACTATTTGGTCATATTGCTGTTTTATTAGTTATCATCACTGGTATTATTAGTGCGGTTATGCTAATTCCGGGCTGGCCTACAATTCACCAATTATCAGAATATCAAAGCATGTTATGGCTTAAAATTAGCTTAGTTATGTTAATGCTAGGCCTAGCGGTAATTAATCGTTATGTTTTGGTACCTCATATTCGTAAGAAAAATAACTTTCAATGGTTGTTAATTAATAGCTGGTTTGAATTATTACTTGGAACTATGGTTATTTTTACTGTTGCTATCTTTGCGATTAACTCACCAGTATAGATTGTTATATAATCGTAAAAATCTAATTTATTAAGTGAGATATAAACATGAAACGTTTTGTATTAGCGGGAATGTTAATGCTTTTCTCTTTTCAAGCATTCTCCGCACCAATTTCGACTGTGAGCAAGCTTCAATTTGGTGATGACTGGCCGTTTACACGAGAGGAAGTGATGCTTAATTGTCGTGCGGATGGCGCTTGGTTTGTGATTAATCCAGCAACATTAGTCCAGTATCCACTTAATGAAATTGCAATGAAACAGATGGAAAGTGGGAAAGTTAAGGCGCAATTAATTGATATTATTTTGCTTCCCGATCCTAATTCTCCTGAAAAGAAAAAATCAATCGAAGCCATTCAAGAGGCATTTAAACAACTTTGCGAGAGTAATTAATCAAATGATTAATTATTAAAGATGGTATTTTTATTTTTTATTGCATTGATTTAAATAAAAAATTTTATTGGTGCTGTTTTTTTGAATAGATAAGAGTGTGCTATTAAGTTATTCACTAGATTTTTACATATTATTAGCTAATATTTAACAGTAGGTTGTGAAATAGAAAGATCTGAGTTAGTCCACAATTTTTTGTTTACGTAGTAATCAGTAATGACTTTTTAGCGCACGGCTCGTAATGAGCCTTTTCCCTAAGCCAGATAAATGATTTATCTGGCTTTTTTTATTTCGCTTTAGCATCTCTTATGCCACTTTTAGAATCCAATGATGGTTTTCTTTGTCATAAGCATGACGATAAAGCAGAATATTTTTATCTTTCAATTGAGCTGGAATGCTCGTGTTTTCATCCCATCCATCCAGTTGCATACAAAACTCTGTATCATAATCACATGGAATATGAATATAAGCTAATTGATTATCGGAAGAGTGTTTCAACGTAATATCTTCAATTTCATAGCAAGCAATTTTTAACGTTATTTTCTTCATGTTATCACTCCAGTGTAGGCGATGTTCTGTTGTGTTCCGTTGTGTTCCGTTGTGTTTTGGGGGGGCATTTATTGTAAATAATGCTTTTTAACCAAACAGAATTAAGCATAGTATAAATGGAATCTATTTCCAAAATATATTTTGAAAATAAAAAAAACGGATCATTTTTTGTGATCCGTTCTAAATAACTAGCGTGGAACAAGGAGGAATTATCTTATTTTATGGTTTGGGTATTGCAGTTCCCCATTCGTTCCAATCTTTAGGTTCTTTTGCATTTAAAATGAAATTCTGTTCCTGTTTCGCTTTTGCTTGTAATGGTGTGGAAGGTGGGGTCGCAAATGTAATACCTCCGCGTATAAATTGTTTAAAGGTTCCACTTCTTATAACGCCACCCGTTAAACCAAATGAGAAGTTATAGCCAGAAGAGAGCCAGAATTCGGTATTATTTCTAACAAGATATTGATATTTTTTACTAATTCGAATGTGGATTAAGACTCTATCGGACATGTTTCCTAACTCAAGACCAGTCACGGCACCAACTTCAAGACCTCGATAATAAATAGGTGTACCAATTTGTACTGAGCCAGCTTCTGTGGCATTTAAGACAAGGTTTAATCCATCAAGGTAGCGTGAGTCTGTAATGTTAGATGTTTGAAGCTCAAATTGACGATAAACACCACCATTACCAGGCTCAGCTTTAATATAAGGTTGAATAAGGGAATCGAGATTATCTAGTCCGGACGCCGTTAATTCTGGCGTGACAACGGCAAATCGACTACCTGATCTTGCAAATGTTTTCACATAATCAGGGTAGAGGACTGCTGAGACAGTTACCGCTTTTCTATCCGGTGAGAGGATCAGAGATTCGACCTGACCAATATCAATGCCTAAATAACGAATAGGCATACCTTCAGAAAGTTTACTGGCATCATAAGTTTTTAAAGTTATTTGAGCACCAATAGCACGAGCACTGGTTTCTGAAGAATAGAGTTTATAACGTGAAACGTTATTATTAATATTTTCAAAGTTATCGAAGCTGATAGCACCTTTTAATGCCCGATTTAATGGTGTGGCTTCAACGGTTAATCCTGAACCATTGACAGAAACTTTTGCAGCACCTTCAGTCCAGAAAACACTCTTTTCAGTGAGAAGATGGCGGTATTGCTTAGAAATATAAACATCAATATCAAACTCATCCATCAACGGTCTGACATCCGTGATCTCACCAACCTGAAATTGGTGATAAAGCACGACAGAGCCTTTTTGAATACCAGGAAGGCTTGAGGCTTTTAGCGTTAATGTCACTGGTAATTCATTACCATTGATACTTGCTTTAGCAAAAAAATCATTGCGATAAAGGCGGTACTGCTCTTTGGGCGTGCCTTGATTACCTTGAATAAGATGAATACCGCCTTCAAGCCATTCTTGAGGAGAGGCACCTTGAATATCAATACCATTCAGGCCCATATTGACGTTTATTCGGCTATTAGCAACAAACTTACTATTTTCATAAATATAATGTTTATATTCAGGAGCGATAATCGCATCGAAGATAACACCATCATCACTGATATTACGTTGAATAACTTGGCCAATAGTAATACCTCTAAAAAGAATAGGTTGTCCTGCATCGACTCCCCAACTTTCTTCACTAGTTAGAGAAAGAATTAACCCATCTTCACCATAGATTGCTTTACCTGCTTCGACAGATGTTGCTGATTGTAAAACAAATTGTTGATTCTCTTGTGCGGGGAGGCTATTTTCTGGAGAATCAAAGGCTATTGCACCGTTAATTAAAGCAGAAACACTTTCCATTTTAACCGATACGCCACTCTTTAGATTAAAATTACCTTGAAACCCAGAGACATTCCAAAAATGGCTATCTTGGCGAATTAAGTGTGCATATTGTTTATCAATACTTAATTCAATAAAAATACCTTGGTTGTCAGGGCGAATTGCGTAACTATAAACTTTCCCTACGGGAACTTGACGGTAATAAACTTGAGAATCAACATTGAGTGATCCTAATTTATCTGCTGTCAAAGTAATTAATTGCTGATTTTTATCAATATTTGCTTGGGGGCGAATTTCTTGAGCAATAAATTTAAACTGCTTTTCGCCGTCACCGGGTAACATACTGATGTAGTTCCCCCCCACTAACGCATCTAACCCTGATACACCAGATAAGCTCGCTTTAGGTGTGACAAGCCAAAATTGTGTATTCTTTCGCAATGCGGTGGCGAGATCTTTTCGTATATCAGCAGTAACAATAACTCGACGTAAGTCATCGCTTAGGGTGATATCTTTAACTATTCCTATGTCAACGCCTTGATAGCGAATAGGTGTTCTGTCAGAAACAATCCCTGAAGCAGATTGAAAATCAATCGTAATTTGTATGCCTTTATCTTGCCAATGTTGGAAAAGCAACCAACTTGCAATAAAAATGGCGATAACAGGGAGTAGCCAAAATGTTGAAATTCTACGCTTGCGGCGTATTTGGGCTTGTATTTCCTGAACGTCGTTTTCTTCGTGTTGCATAAGTATCCCATAGTAAACGACTATCCAACCATTCAACGGCAAGGATAGTAAGAATAACCGCAGTACCAAAATAAAAAGCCGCTGGGCCCATTGTGAACGTCATCAGTTGATCTCGATTAATTAATGACATCATCAGTGCGATCACAAAGAGGTCAAGCATTGACCAGCGTCCTATCCAAGAGACAAAACGGTATAGCTTCATACGAAATAGAGGATCAAGATGGGAATTAAAGTGAATACTCAATAATAATCCCAGCATGATAATAATTTTGAAAAAAGGTACAAAAATACTGGCAATAAAAACGATAATGGCAATAGGGGTATTACCCGAATTTACTAAGGCTATGACACCTGAAAAAATGGTATCTTCGGTACGTTGACCGTTTAAATAAAAAATAGAAATAGGCAATAAATTTGCAGGTAATAATAAAATAATTGCTGTAATTAATGCAGCCCATGTTTTTTGTAAACTCATTGGTTGTCTTCGGGTATAACAAGATTTACAACGAGGGCAATGTGTTGAAGGCATTTTTTTAAAATGATAATGACAAGCATGGCATGTAGCAGGGCTTTGGTGGATTGTTTTTTGTGGGTAAAATCGTTGCCAAAGTTGGTCCATATTAAGATTAATCAGCATCAATAAGCTGAGTAGCATTAGAGAAATAAAAGCAATTAAACCATTGCCAATATAAACCGTAGCGTAGTCACCTAATTTTATTGTAGCCACACCAAGTCCAATCAAATAAACATCTAGCATTACCCATTCTTTTAATTTTCCAAGCATTAATAGCACTGGGCGTAGATTAAAACGTAAACGTGCGCCTAAGTGGAGATATAAAATAGCAATCGGAAGGCTAAGAGGGGCAGCTACAGCACAAAAGACTACCATCGTTGCAGTAAGTGGAGAGCCTTGCTCTGACATCATACGAATACCATCAAGTACATTGGCTGTTATCATTGTACCTAATAGATGAATTTTGATTAATGGTTGAGTAAATGCAATAGATGCCAAGATAAGCATTGTAATCGATAAAATTAATAAACGAGTCAATGACCAATCTCGATAAGAGGCGAGTTTAGCTTGGCAACGTGGACAATACGCATCTTCTCCACGCTTAAGCGAAAGAGGTAGTGCCACAAGATGGTCACATTCTTGGCAGCGTATTGATTTTATTTCTTTAGTTGCGATATCGTTCTCAGAGTTGCTCATTATTTGCCTACGTTAACTTTCTTAATAGTTATCGTTTGATTAAGCTAAAAAAAAGTACCTATACTCAATGGTTCACAAGTTATCATTTTTATTATATTTATGCCTTTCATTTTACAATAATAAGTGTCTGATTTTTTTTGTAGATGTTAAGAGCGTATTATCGTTTTTTTACCTAATTCTTGAAAATGGAGTATTCAACCTCAAGATAAAATAGGCTAAATTACAAGTATGTTATCTATTTTAGTTATGTATATAGGGTTTAATGATGCCAAAATCGCTTTTTTATCAGGAACTCACTGATAATTTGTCAGCCTTGTTGTCTGGTGAAAATGATCTTATCGCATCACTTGCTAATACCAGTGCTCTTCTTTTCGAGAAGTTAGATACGATAAATTGGGTTGGGTTTTATCTAAATGATGGCGATTCATTAGTTCTTGGTCCATTTCAAGGTAAAATAGCTTGTGTCAGGATAGGTTTTGGAAAAGGAGTTTGCGGCACTGCATACTCTGAAAACAGAATTTTAAGAGTGGATGACGTTCATCAATTTAGTGGACATATTGCTTGTGACAGTGCAAGTCAGTCTGAAATTGTTCTACCTCTAGAGGTGAATGGACAAATTATCGGCGTTCTCGATATTGATAGCCCTATTTTTAATCGTTTCGATAAAAAAGATGAAAATGGGCTTAAAGCGTTGTGTGACGTGCTCTGCGAGCATTTAAAAACTTGTCATACAGCAAAATATTGTGAATTTTGTGTAAGTTAACAGGCGTTTGCCATAGAAATTGTTGGCAACACTATTATAATGTCGCTTGTTCATGCCTGCGCTGGTTGGCAAAACCGTTGTAATCAGGAAATTTCATGGAAAATCAACCTAAGTTGAATAGTAGTAAAGAAATCATCGCTTTTTTAGCTGAACGTTTCCCTAAGTGTTTTATTGCTGAGGGCGAAGCTCGCCCTTTAAAAGTTGGCATTTTTCAAGATCTTGTTGAAGCTCTAAAAGATGATGCTGAATTAAGCAAAACACAGTTACGTTCCGCATTACGCTTATATACCTCAAGTTGGCGCTACCTTTATGGAGTTAAAGAAGGGGCAAAACGTGTCGATTTGGATGGTAATGACTGCGGCGAGCTGGAAGCTGAGCATATTGAACATGCTCGTACACAATTAGCAGAAGCCAAGGCACGCGTTCAAGCCCAAAGAGCTGAACAACGTGCTAAAAAGCGCGAAGCTGAAGGTGATAAGGAGACCAGTAAACGTCCGGCAGCGAAAAAGCCAAATAATACGCGTCGTCAGCCACCTAAAGAGGGTGAAAAACGACAGCCTCGTCCTCAGAAAGCAACTCAAGCACCTCGTAAAGCACCACGTCAAAATACTGAAAAGTTAATTCCAGTCACAGATACATCAGTTCTTACTGTTGGTCAATCGCTGAAAGTTAACGTTGGTAGTAGCGTGATGAATGCGACAGTGCTAGAGATAGCAAAAGAGGGTGTACGTGTACAATTGCCTAACGGTTTGGCAATGAATGTACGCACGGAACATTTAAAGTTCTGATACGGAGGCCAACCAGAGCATGAACAAACTTTTAAATGTGGCTTTTGCAATCGGATTAGTATTAACAGGCACTTCTGTTGTGATGGCTGAGAAACCAGCCACTCCAGCAATGGTGACTATTGATCAGTTACCCAAATTAAAGCAAGAGCCACAGCACTCTACTGTGAGCGAGCGAGTCACTTCTCGTTTTGAACGCTCTCATTACCGCCAGTTTTCGCTAGATGCGAACTTTTCTGAAAAGATATTTAATCGCTATCTTAATTTATTAGACTATAGCCATAATGTATTGCTAGCGTCTGACATTGCCCAATTTGATAAAGAAAAAAACAAAGTGGGTGAATACCTAAAAAAAGGTGAGCTTCAACCTCTTTATGATCTTTTCAATTTAGCGCAAAAAAGACGTTTCGAGCGTTTTCAGTACGCGTTAGATCGTATCAATAAGCCAATAGATTTAACCGGCCAGGATAAGTTTGAGGTAGATAGGACGAAAGCGCCATGGCCTCAAACTCAAGCTGAATTAGATAAGCTTTGGGATGAAAAAGTTAAATACGATTGGTTAACATTGAAATTATCTGAAAAAACAGACAGTGAAATTAAAGAAACGTTGACTAAGCGCTATAAAGCCGCTTTACGTCGTCAAACACAAAGCCAAAGTGAAGACGTTTTCCAAATTATTATGTCGGCGTTTGCCCGTGAAATTGATCCTCATACTAGTTACCTTTCACCTAGAAATACAGAAGCATTCGACTCTGAAATGAGCCTTTCTTTAGAAGGTATTGGTGCTGTATTACAAATGGATGATGATTATCCTATGATCAACTCCATGGTGACCGGTGGACCGGCTGCAAAAAGCAAAGAGTTGAAAGTTGGAGATAAAATTATTGCAGTGGGTCAACAAAATAAACCAATGGTAGATGTTGTTGGCTGGCGACTTGATGATATTGTTGCTTTGATTAAAGGCCCGAAAGGTAGCCAAGTTAAGTTGGAAGTTATCTCCGATGAGAAAGGGGCAAAACCGAGAACTATCACGATAGTCAGAGAGCAGATCCGCTTAGAAGACAGAGCGGTTAAGTTGACAGAAAAAGTTATCAATGGTGATAAAGTTGCTATTTTGGATATTCCAAGCTTCTATGTTGGTTTAACTAATGATGTGAAAACACAATTACAGAAAGTGGCAAAAAATAATGTTTCGTCATTAGTCATTGATTTACGAGGTAACGGCGGCGGTGCTTTAACTGAGGCCATTTCACTATCAGGATTATTTATTCCAAGTGGCCCCGTGGTTCAAGTTAGAGACAATAATGGCCGTGTGCGACAAGATTTTGATAGAGATGATGTTGTTTACTATAAAGGCCCATTGGTTGTTATTGTAAATCGCTTCAGCGCTTCTGCTTCTGAAATTTTTGCAGCCGCAATGCAAGACTACGGACGTGCATTGATTGTGGGTGAACAAACCTTTGGTAAAGGAACTGTTCAACAATATCGTCCTCTAACGCGTGTTTACGATCAAATGCTTAGCCCAGATTGGCCTGGTTTAGGTTCAGTACAATACACTATTCAAAAATTCTATCGCATTAATGGTGGTAGTACTCAGCTTAAAGGTGTAACACCTGATTTATTATTACCAAGTTTTGATAGTGCTGAAATGGGCGAAAGCTTTGAAGATAATGCATTACCTTGGGATAGTATTTCTCCAGCAAGTTATAAGTTATCTGAATATTCAGATAAATTGAAAACAGCATTAGCGCCATTAACGGAGTTGCATACTAAACGTATTGCAAATGATAGAGAATTCTCATACATCTTTGATGATATTAAACGTTACAATGATGCTAAAGCAAAAGGTGAAGATAAATTTGTTATTCTGAATTTTGCTGAAAGAGAAAAAGAAAATAAAGAGTTAGAAACTATTAAATTAAATCGTATTAATGAGCGTTTTAAATTAGAAGGTAAACCTTTATTAAAATCACTCGACGATTTACCTAAGGATTATGAAGGTCCTGATCCTTATTTAGATGAAACTGCAAAAATTGCAGTTGATCTTTCAAAGGTACTTAAGCCGAAAAAACTATTAAATTAAGTTATCAGTTACAAAAACGGATACTTAAAATTATTCCCAGTAGTTGGATAGCCAATTACTGGGTTTTTTTATATTTAAACATATCAAGATATAAAAATTATTATTACCAACCAATATTTATAAAGTGAGTTACTAGATATTTTTTAAAGCAATGGACAAGATTGGGGGCTGAGAGTTTTTATTTTCTTAAATATTTACTCTATCAAGTCATCTGTAATATAAATAATTATTAATATATGAATATTAAATTTTAACTTTACGTTGCTTGATTTTTAATCTGAAATATATTTCAAATAAGTTTTATGAGATGTAAAAGTATATTAAGTTAATGTTTAGATAAAAAATTCTCAAATAATGAGATGGGATTGTTTTTTGTTTGGTAAGTAAAATAAAAAGATAAATAAGCCGCTTATTGTGATTATTATCACATTTAGAGGGTTGTTGATTGCAATAAATGTAACAGGTTGTGACAATGATCGCTTAAATTGACATAAAATTACTATAATATACAGAACATAAATATTTAGTGTCATTTTGAGACATCGACGCAACAGCTGAAAACTTATCTAAATGATGAGTTGTTTCTATTCTATTAGTTCAAAATCTATTATTAGAGTCGTATGTAAAACTGAAATATTATATTTTCAGAAGTAGATGTTCTAAGTAAGGAATAATCATTAAATAGCAAATTGCCTATAATTTGCTTAAAGCATTTTCATTGCTAAAAAATGAGTAAATACAAATATGGTGAAATAGCCATATTGGATTTTTTATGCCAAAAAATAACTTTAGTATTTGAATTGATGTAACTAGAAGTTTAATCAAAAGTTGTTTTTTTAGCTAAATATAAGAATGGTGCTTTGTTGAACTTGTTGAATATAAGCCAATATAAATCAACTCAAATATTTGTTAACCAGGTTGACTTAAAATGAAAGTAAAAAGAATAGTATTATTTATGTTGTCCCCTTGCTTTTTAGCTGTTAGCGCTGCCAATGCTGGAAATTGGGAAAACTCAATTAAAGAGAGTGCATTTGTTTCTGATTCTGAACTAGAGCTTTCTACAATCAATATGTGGAAATACCTAAAGACCGAAAACCGTTTTGATAAAGAAGCGCAACGTTACAGAAAGCAAGTTGCTAATGCTTGGGGGCAAAACTTCCAAGCAGATTTCAGATCAGGTTATTTAGGTGGCATTCTCGGGTTTGATGTCTCTTATTATGGTGGTATCAAATTAGGTGCAAGTAAAGACTTCGCCTCTCGTGCAATCCTATACAATGATGATGGTGATGCAAAAGGTTATAACAAAATTGGTCAACGTTTCGCAAAAGTGAAGTTTGATTTAGATCCTGTTTTAATTAATGGTAAAGCAGGTTGGTTTACGCTGAAAAATACGGGTATTTTTACTAACTCACAGCGCTTATCATTAAACAGTTATAATGGTTATGCCACTAAAACGGCAATAGGTGATTGGAGCTTAGATTTACTGTTTCTTGACGGTAAAGTAATGCGTCGTGATAGCCCAAATATTGATAGAATGTATTTCAGTGATGGTAATGGAGTTAGACACAATATTGATCATGTGTTGACCGGTGGAATTAATTACAACTCCAAACCGTTAAAAGTATTTTATTTCTACGGTCAAGCGGATGATGTATTCCGCCAACAAGGTTTAGAAGCAAAATATAAATTAACCTCAGATGTGACTATTGGTGGTGTTGTTTATTATCACGATTATGGTAGTGATGGTAAACGTACATTAAGTGATGCCAATAAAGGTAAACGTAACTTCGATAATGATGCATGGCATTTTGCGGGTACGATGGAATGGCGCATTCCTGAGTCACCTTGGACGATACGTACAGGTGTGACTTATACCGATGCGAAAAAAGCGAATGGTGTTGGTCAATTTGCGCGTAATCCTATTGGCAATACTCGTGGACGCTTTAACTCACCCGCTTACGCAGATATTGACTATGTGCGTGATGGTGAAGTTATGGGGGCATTAGAAGCTGCATATAAAGTTAACGAAGAATTGTCTGTTGGTGCGCGCACTAACTATAGTGAATTCAGTTATTCAGGTGAAAGATTAAAACAAGGACAATTTGGTTTATTTAGTTATTGGAAACCAACAGCAAATCTTTCTGTTTCCTTAAGTGGTGGTATCGGTTGGCACCATCAGCAAGAAAATGATTACACCACACCGAAATTGTATGATGGTCATTCACAACGTGCACATTCATTATCAGGCTCTATGACAACCACATATCGTTTTAAAATGTAATTAGTTTATAGCGTTAATCACGCTATTGCTTATCACATGTGCACGGTTTGTATTACTTACAAGTCGTGCACAAAGATCTCTGATACAATTAACGGGGCTGATAATACAACGGGTCGATAATAGGACAGTCTTTTATGATGAATTTATTATTGTTAGATTAAACGTTACAAAACCTTCTCTTTAAATAAGTAATACGAAAAGTTGTCCCGCCTATTTTGGAGCACTCATCTCTCTTCAGTTTTAAATAATGCCAATAGTGGGTAATTAAATCCTATTTTTTTATCAAAATGTAAAGTTATACTGTTTTTAGTATTAAATACGTTAAAAGACTTGATAAAATTCAAAAAAGCCTTATTTATAAGATAGCTTTTGCAATGTGATAATTAGATAAAATAGGAACAGTATCAATATGATGAGAATTGCGTTATTCCTTTTAACAAACTTAGCTGTAATGTTTGTTTTTGGGATCATCTTATCTTTAACTGGTGTACAAGGTCGCAGTGTTCAAGGTTTGATGATCATGGCGGGTTTGTTTGGTTTTGGTGGTGCATTTATTTCACTGTTAATGTCAAAGTGGATGGCATTACGTTCAGTGGGTGGTCAAGTTATCGAAAACCCAACATCAGAAGTAGAGCGCTGGTTATTAGATACGGTAAGACGCCAATCTGAACAAGTCGGTATTAAAATGCCGCAAGTCGCTATTTATGATGCACCTGATATTAATGCGTTTGCGACAGGCGCTCGTCGTGATGCTTCGCTGGTGGCTGTAAGTACAGGACTATTAGCCAATATGAGTCGTGATGAGGCAGAAGCTGTTATTGCCCACGAAATTAGCCACGTTGCTAATGGTGATATGATTACCATGACCTTATTACAAGGTGTTGTGAATACCTTCGTTATCTTTATTTCGCGCATTATTGCACAATTTGTTGCTAATTTTATTTCTAGCGATGAAGAGAGCGAAAATAGCAATGGTAACCCTTGGGTCTATATGGGGGTTTCAATGGTATTGGAGATTGTGTTTGGTATTCTGGCGAGCATTATTACCATGTGGTTTTCTCGTTACCGTGAATTTCATGCGGATGCGGGATCTGCAAAACTTGTTGGTCGTGAGAAGATGATTGCTGCATTACAACGTTTAAAAACGAGCTATGAGCCACAAGAAGAGAGCAGTATGATGGCTTTCTGCATTAATGGCCGTAATAAGTCATTCAGTGAATTATTTTTATCTCATCCACCATTAGACAAGCGTATTGAAGCACTACGTAATGGTGAGTATCTAAAATAAAGTATTAAAGGCGATGAATTAACGCCAACATTTAAACGCTCAATATGAACAGTATTGGGCGTTTTTTATGGCGTATATAGTTAATCTAAATATTCCCCAAAATAAGCTACAGTTTTTTCTTCATCAATCTTGAGATTACCTTTCCATCCTGCCCATGGCATCTCCATATCCGAACGCCCTTTGGTGTTATTAAGCTGATTTTCTGCAATGGTAATATCACCGAAATTGGCCCAGCTATTTAAAGATAATGAAATAAAGGTATTGGGAATAATACCCACTAAAGCAAGTGAGTGTAAAATACCCCGCTTGGTGTATTTATCACCAGAAATTAATTTAGCTTCATTTAATCGTTTTTCAAACTTACCCGGAGTTTCATCTTCAGGGGCGTTACGTAATAAATGAAGTAATTGCTTAAAGGTCTCTTTGTCTGCCTGAGTTGGGTTAACGGGAGGGACTGTTAGCAAGTGCTTTAAATTCAGATAAGCATAAGAGGGATTGCCAGTATAAGAATTACCGTAATAGAGGCAATATTGAAAATAACTCTCATTAATATGCTTTTGTTGGTTGCTATCACTACAAATCCAACAACAGGCATATTGCGGCTTTTCATCATAATCATGTAATGGCAAATTTTGTAATTTATGGAAAGCGCCTAAAACAGAGCGCCCTCTAAGATAACTGCCACCCACACCAGCCACAAAGGCATCTAAACAACGCTTTTGAGTGAGTAACGGATTGTTTTTTAAAGTATTTAATTGATTAATAACATCAGAGTGATCCGCAAATTTTTCAATAACATTAGGTTGCCAGTTGGCTACTAATAATATACTTTTTTCCTTTTCTGAAAGGGCATCAAGATGATAAAGAGAAACTTGTCGTTCAGGATCATACTGACTGTTTTCATACTTATAGAGCTTTCGCAAAACTCGCATAATTTTTTGCACGATTTCACCTTGTTATATTTATAGGTTTTTTTTATTGATATTGGTAAATACCATAGATAGAAGATATGTCACTTAATATAGATACAAAAAAAGCCAGTTCAAATGAACTGGCTTTATCATTAGAGGTGGATAAAGTTTATTTTACTGTAAGTTCTGTTTCTTCATCTTGGTTGAAGATAGCTTTATCCGTTTGTCCCATAATTTGGCTAGTGATTGTACCTGCTGTCATTGAGCCACTGACGTTTAACGCGGTACGTCCCATATCAATTAATGGCTCTACAGAGATTAACAGTGCAACTAATGTTACTGGCAAGCCCATTGCAGGTAAAACGATAAGGGCTGCAAATGTGGCACCACCACCAACGCCCGCAACACCGGCAGAGCTAACGGTTACGATAGCAACTAAAGTAGCAATCCACATTGGATCTAATGGATTAATGCCTACGGTTGGTGCAACCATGACAGCGAGCATTGCAGGGTAGATACCTGCACAACCATTTTGGCCAATCGTTGTACCAAAAGAGGATGAGAAGCTAGCGATAGATTCTGGCACACCCACACGTTTGATTTGTGTTTCAATATTTAACGGGATACTTGCTGCACTTGAACGGCTAGTAAAGGCAAATGCTAATAAAGGTCCCGCTTTTTTGAAGAATTTAACTGGGTTTAAACCTGTAAAACTGACCAGTAATCCATGAACCACAAACATTAAGCCAATAGCAACATAAGAGGCAACAACAAAGCTTCCTAATTGAATAATGTCGTGCATATTTGAGCTGGCAACAACTTTAGTCATCAGCGCCATAACACCATAAGGGGTTAACATCATAACAATGCGAACCAGTTTCATGATCCATGACTGTAAGCAATCAATCGCAACTAATACTTTTTCACCACGAGGCTGATCTTCTTTGAGTAATTTCAGCGCCGCCATACCTAAGAAAGTGGCAAAGATAACAACACTAATAATGGATGTTGAACTTGCACCTGTTAAATCAGCAAATGGATTTTTAGGAATAAATGACAAGATAAGTTGAGGCATGGTTAAGTCAGAAACTTTACCCATGTAATTTTGCTCAAGTGCAATTAAGCGTTGTGCTTCTTGTTCACCTTGCACTAAGCCTTCTGCGGTTAATCCAAATAAATTGGCTATGACAATACCAATTAATGCAGAAATAGCAGTGGTAAATAATAAAGTACCAATAGTTAAGCCACTGATTTTACCTAGCGATGATGCCTGGTGTAAACGAGCAACGGCACTAAGAATAGAGGCAAAAACTAATGGCATAATGATCATTTGTAATAGCTGGACATAACCATTACCCACGATATTAAACCAAAGAATAGATTCTTTAATGATAGGATCATGTGAGTCATAGAATGCGTGTAGCGCTAATCCAAAAGCAACACCAAAAACTAAACCAACAAGGACTTTCTTTGAAAGGCTCCACTGACGTTGACTTAATTTAGCCAAGACGAGTAATAACACAACAAAGACGAGTACGTTAATGATTAACGGAAAATTCATCTTAACTCTCCAACGAGATCTTTATTTATATAATTTAGACGATTGTATGCGATATGAGTTCTTAAATAGTAAGAAAGGATATAACAGCATCAACTCGTTATAGGGTAACAGGATTGTTAATAACTTTTTATAATTAATTATTCTTTTATATAATCGTTTAGTTATAAAGACAAGAAAATAGGTATAAAAAGGTGTAAAAATTTATAAATAAATAGAGAATCGTAGGGTTTTGTCAGAGGGTGTTAAAAATTAGTGCGCTTGTCGTGGTACATCTGTAACCAGCTATTGACTTGCGAAGGCAATGTAACAGTAAGGTGTGGTGGCAAAAAAAGTGCACCTACAAGAATAAGCACAGAGATAAAACGTTCACCTTTTTTATTATTTTTTTTGCCTAAAATGGGTAGCGCAAAGCGCATTTTTAAAGGCCATAGGAAAGGAACACCAGCAGGGGTTAACATATCGGCAATGAGATGGCTAAGATAACCAAGTAAAAGCGCATGAAAGATATCTACTGAAATTTCCCAACGTGGTGAAACTTGGGTTTCCCATAAAATGGCTAAACCACAAAATGCGAGTAGGCTATGAGTGAAACCTCGGTGACCACAAAGTTTTGATAAGGGCAACGAAATAATACGGAACAATCGTCCAAGGATAGAGCCGGGATGATCTAAGTCTGGTAAAAGTGAGCCTAATAAGACAGCAGGGATCATGTGAAACCAATCACCATGAGCAAGAGCTGGCGTTATTTCAAGTTTCTGTGCTAACACAAGTGTTGCAACAGAAAAAAGTAAATGTCCTTCTGCAGTCATTCCTTGTCTGTTCTTTTGCTGTTCATTTATACAGTGATAAAGTATAAAAGGTTTTGATGATAACTAACAGACAAAAAAGATAAAAATTGCCTTAAATATTAAGCAATAACGGAAATATTTTATTTGATTGATTTAAAAATGATCGAATTTAGGATAAAAAGCTAAAAGTAAAATTAGTACTAATGACATTAAGTCAAATAAGTGAGAAAACTTAAAGAATAGAATTGATGAGGAAAATGTTAAAAGCAAAATAAAAGGGATATCTAATAAAGCAAAATATCCCTTTTATTGATAAAAGCTAGCCTAATAAATGTCGTTGTGTTAACTCATTAAGAGAGGCAATTTTCACATCCGCTAAACCCCACTGCTTATCATTAAATTGTGTTGTAGCGGGTACAACGATAGAACGCATTCTCGCACCTTTACAGGCAATCATACCATTACGAGAATCTTCTAATGAAACACAATGAATGGGATCGAGATCAAGTGCTTTGGCTGCATTTAGGTAGACTTCTGGATGTGGTTTACTGTGTGGTAATTCATCAGCAGAAACGACAGCTGAGAAATAATGGCGAATATTAAATAATTCCAATACTCGCTCAAGCATGAAATCAGGAGAAGCTGATGCTAATGCAATTTTTAACCCTGATGATTTACAAAGTTCTAAAGCATACTCGACACCGGGTAATAGTGGCTTGGTCTCTTCAACCAGTTTGACAACACGAGAAACCATTTTTTGTTTAGCTTCTTGTTTTGAAACGCCTTGCCATGGTGAGGCTTTATACCATAAATCAATGACTTCGTTTATTCTTAATCCAACCATATCGGGCATTGCCGATGAAAGGGATAAATCGACGCCTAATTCAGCAAAGACCTCATGTTCTGCTTGCTGCCAAAATGGTTCAGAGTCGATTAATAAACCATCCATATCAAAAATAGCAGCTTCAATAGGGAATTTAAAAGACATGTTACTCTCCATAAATAAGGTCTATGTTGTCGAATGGCGATTGTAGCAAGAGTTACAAAGAAAATCTTTTTAATCAGTTTCTTATTTATTTAGTAAAATAAATAGAGAGAATGGCTACTATTAATATATTGTCGTATTAGCCGTTAATTAGACTACGATAAACAGATAAATATTGACGAATTCTACTAGTGAGGATGTGATGAGTTATCAATATGCAGGATTATATGCCATTTTAAAGCGCGTTCTTGGCTGGCTTATTTTTATTCCTGCTTTTATTTCTACAGCTGTATCGTTGATAGGATTGGCTGCAATACAACGTCCAAGTGGTGATGGCGTTAATGCAGTGATCAATGATTTTTTTCGTGTACTCGCTGAAATGGCGCAATTTAATACACCGTTTTTAGATTTCTTTTGGCAAAACTCACCTATCCCTAATACACAAATGGGGTTTAGCCAAGAAAATATCACTTTCTTTGTTATTTTTCTTTTTATGTTTGTTGGATTGGCGTTTAGTGCATCGGGATTACGAATCTATCGCCAAGTTAAGTATTTAAAAGAAAATATACAAGATCAGCTTATTATTGAACGAGCCATGAAAAGTGGTGTTACTGCAGAAGAATTGCAACAAAATATCAAATTACCACGACATACTATTTTTACTCAAATTATGGTGCTTTATCTATCGCCGATTATTGTCATTGCAATTGGATATTTCTTACTGAAATTTTTAGGATGGTAATAGGGCATTTATAATGAACGAGGATAGTTCATTTATCTAACTGAAGGGAAAAATAAACCTCGCACAATGTGAGCTGGCGAGGTTATATTTTTTTGCGTGTTATCTGTTTTGAACTATTTTTATCTTTTTATTAGGGGGTCGCTAATAAATCATCAATGATTTTTCGGACTTCTAGATAATCGCCTTCACCGCCAAATAGATTACACCGGTTGAGGAAAAAATAGAGTTGATAAATAGGCTGACGTAATAAAAATTTTTCAGATAATGGCCAGACACTCTGATAACCATCAAAAATATTAGCAGGTACAGCAGTACAAAGCGGTAACATTGCTATATCACATTCTCTATCTCCCCAATAACACGCAGGATCAAAGACCGTACCTTCAGATTGACCAATTGCAGCACAATTTTTGGGCCATAAGTTGCCATGAAGTAATGAAGGTTGGGGATTATGATCAGCAAGACGATGGTGAATAATTTGGGTTATCTCATCGATATCGCCAAAAACCATCCCTTTTTCTGACGCAAGTTGCAGTTGAAAGCCAATACGTTTTTCAGAATAAAAGTGGTTCCAGCGCTTTTCCCAGCCATTTAGTTGAGGGGTTGTGTCGATTTGAGTATCAAAATCAAAACCATAACTAGGTTGATCTTCCCATTGATGTAGCCTTGCTAATTGTTGACCAAAACAATAAGCGCTATGAGGCGTAAAAGATTGGACGGGTAAAAATTCAAGGAGTAAGAAGCTGGCATCTTTACTATTACCAATGCCAAGAACGCGAGGAGTACGAATTGTTTGGCTTTTTGCCAACATGTCAAGTTGTTCTGCTTCATTTTTAAAATTAGGCAGAAACTCACGCAAGTTAGATTTTACAAAGATGGGAGTATCACCATAATAAATTTTCCATGTATGATGAATATCGCCACTAGAAAGGTGAGTTTTTTCGTTTATCTTTGCTGAAAATCCTAAGTTTGATTCCAGTAAACGACCTATATTCTGCCACATACTTACACCTCGCAAAGTTGTTTACTTAGTAGACCCAAATAAAATAATAACGAGCGATGTTTATCTTATGACAATAACACTTTAATTAAATCAATAAAGTATAAAGCTAAAAAACGGGATGATTATCCCGTTTTTGCGAAGATAAAGGAGATTATCAGGCGTTCGCGGGTTTTGTTTGTCGCTTTATTTTTGCTAATTTAATCTGATTACAGAATAACGCAATAATAAAGAATATAGCTTGAGTTAGCACAATACATGGACCTGTTGCACCATCAATATGGAAACTAATAAATGTACCAATAACACTGGATGCGACAGAAAATATAATAGCCAGCATTATCATACGAGAGAAACTACGTGTTAATAAATACGCAGTGATCCCTGGTGAAATAAGCATGGCGACGACTAAAATAATCCCAACGGCCTGCATTGAAGCAACGATAGTTAATGCCAAAATAGACAGTAAGCCATAGTGCAATAAGGTAACAGGTAAACCGACGATCCTTGCTTGATTAGGATCGAAGCAATAGAGCATAAAGTCTTTTTGCTTAACTAGCATGATCGTGATGGTAATTAAACAAATAATACTAATTTGAGTTAATACATCTGGTGTTATACCTAAAATATTACCAAATAAAATATGCATTAAATGTTGGTCTGTATCGACACTGGCAAAAATCACCAAACCTACAGCAAACATACCTGAGAATACTATTCCCATCACAGTATCTTCTTTAATGCGACTGTGTTCTTTTAAATAACCAGTGGCAAACGAGCAAAACAAACCAGAGAGAAAGGCACCAACTGTTAATGGAATTGCAGTGACATAAGCGAGTACCACTCCGGGTAACACCGCGTGAGAGATGGCATCTCCCATCAATGACCAGCCTTTTAAAACCATATAACAAGATAAAATAGCGCAGGCGATCCCAATAATAATAGCGGCAATAATAGCCCGTTGCATAAAGGGATATTGAAATGGTTCAATGAAAAATTCAATTAGCTCATTCATAGTTTCACCTCTTCTTGTTTTGGGGCTTCTTGGTGCTGATGAGATTGTGAGATTAACTGTTGTGAGCTTTGGCGAGCACGACGACGAGCCGCTAACATGCCGTGTTTAGGCGCAAATAAGAAAGCTAATAAAAAGAGGAGTGTTTGCATTGTGACAATGACGCCACCCGTTGCACCATTAAAGAAATAGCTAAGATAAGCGCCTACAGCACTGGTTATTGTACCAATACAGATAGCCATAATTGCAAGTCGCTTAAATTGGTCTGTGAGTAAATAAGCGGTTGCACCGGGTGTGACAACCATAGCAATCACAAGAATGGCACCAACCGTTTGAAGTGCTGCAACAGTACATGCACTTAATAAAGTAAAAAAGATAATTTTTAATTTTAGAGGTGATAAGCCAATTGATTTGGCATGAACTTCATCAAAGAAAACGACCAGCAAGTCTTTCCAAATACAGAATAATACGAAGAAAGAGACACCAGTAATAATCACAACTTGCCATACATCTTCATCAGCAATACCTAAAATATTTCCGAGGATGATGGTCTGAACGTTGACGGCTGTCGGTTTAAGCGAAACCAGCAACAGACCAAAGGCAAAAAAAGTGGAGAAAATAAAGCCAATAACGGCATCTTCACGAAGGCGTGTGATATGGCGAATAAATGTCATTGATAATGCGGCGAGCAAACCCGTAAAAAAAGCACCGACCGCATAAGGTAAACCTAATATATAAGCCCCCGCAACACCAGGAACAACGGAGTGGGAAAGGGCATCTCCCATTAATGACCAACCTTTTAAAATAAGATAGGATGAAAGAAACGCACAGACAGCACCTACTAAGGCACTAACCCAAATAGCTTTCACCATATAGTTATATTCAAAAGGTTGTAGGAGTAAATCTAGCATGGCTAATCTCCTTGTTTGCGCTGACTTTGGTGCGCTGGAGTATGTTCTTTTTGATGACCATAAAAAACGGCCGCGCGTTCATCATCAGTAATTACGGTAAGTGAGCGTGGATCGTCGTCATCGTGAAGATCAGAACCCGATAGGCTGATATGACGCAATACACCACCAAATGCGTGTTCTAAGTTCTTTTGGGTAAAGGTGGTTTCAGTTGGTCCACTGTCTAATACAGTTCTATTGATCAAAATAACATGATCACAAAACTCAGGCACACTTCCTAAGTTATGCGTAGAGACTAAAACGAGATGACCTTCTTCTCGTAAATTACGTAGAAGCTCAATAATGGCATTTTCGGTTTTAACATCGACACCCGTAAAGGGTTCATCAAGTAATAAAACAGTACCTTCTTGAGCCATTGCTCGAGCCAAGAAAACACGCTTTTTCTGACCACCAGAAAGCTCACCAATTTGACGATGACCTAAGCCTGATAACCCCACACGCTCTAATGATGCCTCAACAACTTCATGATCACGTTTTGAAGGAATACGAAAAAAACCCATTTTCCCATAACGTCCCATCATTACGACATCAGAAACGAGGACGGGAAAATTCCAGTCAACTTCTTCTGTCTGTGGAACATAGGCAATCATATTTTGCTTTAACGCTTGTTGTATAGGGTTGTCGTTTAATGTCACTTTACCTTTAGAGGGCTTTACAAGCCCCATAATGGTTTTAAATAGAGTGGATTTACCACTGCCATTGATACCGACTAGGGCACAAATCGTGCCTCCCGTAATAGAGAAACTTGCGTCAAAGATAGCGGTATGACCGTTGTTATAGGTGACAGTGGCATTATCAACTGTCAATGTTGGATTCGTTTTTATTTTACTCATTGACCAAATCCTTTCGCAATTGTATCCACAGTGATAGTAATTAAATCAATATAAGTAGGAACCTCACCGTCTTCAGCGGAAAGTGAGTCAACATAAAGAACACCACCGTATTTTGCGCCAGTTTCTTTACTAACTTGTTTAGCCGGTTTATCTGAAATTGTACTCTCACTAAAGACAACAGGGATATTGTGTTTTCTTACTGTATCAATGACATATTTAACTTGTTGTGGTGTGCCTTGCTCTTCTGCGTTAATTGGCCATAAATAAACTTCTTTAAAGCCATAATCATTAGTTAAATAACTGAAAGCGCCTTCACTGGTCACTAACCAACGATCTTTTTGTGGTATACGAGATAATCTTTCTCTTAATGGTGCATCAAGTTGTTTAATTTTTTCTGCGTAATTTGCTGCATTTTGATTATAAATTGCCGCATTATCAGGATCGTGTTCAACAAGTGCTTTGCGAATATTTTCAATATAAATTAATGCGTTATTCGGTGACATCCAGGCGTGTGGGTTTGGATTGTTTTTGTAAGCACCTTCACTGATTGCCATCGGCGTGATGCCTTCAGTTACTACAACCGCAGGAACATTACGTAACTCATTAAAAAAACGCTCGAACCAGCGTTCAAGGTTTAAACCATTCCATAAGATTAAATCAGCTTTTTGGGCTTTTACTATATCTTTTGGGGTAGGTTGATAATCATGAATTTCAGCACCGGGTTTTGTAATGGATTCAACAATTGCGGCATCTCCGGCGACATTTTGTGCGATATCTTGAATAATAGTAAAAGTAGTGACAACTTTAAGTTTATCTTTTGCTTGTGAAGGTGTGGTTAAAAACACGGTTGCCATAAGACATAAAGCCGTGAGTGAAAATTTGTTTACAGAGCGAAATATATCCATATTATTATTGCCTTATAGTTGCAGAGTTATCTTCTTAATTGATAATGATTATCAATATCATTTCAAAAAAGTCAAGTTATCTCGGTGCAAAAAGCTTCATTTGATAATGACTAGAAATAAGATAACAACATGTATTCCAATAAATGTTAAGTAGATTGTCGGGTTTTGTCACAAAAATTAACAATCGTTCGTAACTATTTGTGCAAGAGATAAATTAGAACATAGAAGGTAAAGAGAGATAGCCGATTAAATATACTCATTATGCTTATCACTTTATTCTTTTCTTTTTAAGATTAGTCGGATAAGTTCATTATTGCTATCAACTGATAAAGTGTAAAGCGGACTTAAAGAAGGGGATGACGAGATAAATTACACTGACAATAAAATTGTAATTTATTAATATCATTGTGCTTTTTATAGAATTATTTTATTCAAAAGGGTGAAACGTGAAATCAAAAATTATCTTCTCTCTAGGAATGCTGCTTCTTGCTGGTTGTGCTGATAATACCCATCAAACTGCGCAAAGAGAAAGCCCGCGCTTTTTAAACCAAAAAACAACAGATAATCGTGTTAATAATGCTTCAATTTCAACGGCGCAATGGAAAGCAACCCCTTTTGATAGCCATATACAGCAAGCTTCAAGTCGTTATAATGTTGATGAAACATTGATTAAAGCGATTATCCAAGTTGAATCTAACTTTAGGCCTGAGGTTATTAGTAAATCAAATGCCGTTGGCTTAATGCAAATTAAAGCATCAACAGCAGGAAGAGATGTGTATCAAAACAGAGGAAAGGCAGGTCAGCCAACAACAGCACAATTAAAGGATCCTGCAACAAATATTGATTTAGGGACAGCATATATTCGGCTACTAAGAGAGCGTCATCTTGCCGGGATTATCGATCCCGAAACGCTTTATTATGCCACTATCCTTGCTTATGTAAATGGTGCTGGCGCTTTATTAAGAACATTTGATAAAGACAGAAACAATGCGATAGCTAAAATTAATTCGATGAGTGCGGATGATTTTTATCGTTATGTTGAAAAAAATCACCCTGCATCACAAGCACCACGTTATTTAGCTAAAGTAAAAGCGGCTTATCATGGTGTCGATTATTAATCGGCTAAATTAGCGATGGCTTGAGCCTGTTTTAATAAAGCAGGCAAGTCAGCAATAATTTCAAGAACACCGTTAATCATAAATTGGACACCCATACAGATTAATAAAAATCCCATTACGCGAGAAATAGCATCAATACCGCTGTGTCCTAAATATTTCATAATACGAGTTGAACCGCGTAAAGATAGCCAAACAATCACGCTAATTAAAAAAAACGTTGTAACAGGGGCAATATACAATACCCACTGTGCAATATCTGTACGCGATGGAATTGAAGCCGCGGTACTGATGATCATTGCGATAGTTCCTGGGCCAGCAGTACTTGGCATAGCTAAAGGGACGAAAGCAATATTAGACTCTGTTTGATTTTTATGTGGATTGTTATCGTCAGAAATCGGATCGTCTACATTTGGGGTATTAGGAAACAACATACTAAAGCCAATAAAGGCAACTATCATTCCGCCGGCAATACGAAGACCGGGGATCGAAATACCAAAGGTTGTCATTATGACGCGTCCCGCATAAAATGCGATGGTCATAATAAAGAAAATATATATACAAGCCATTAACGATTGTTGGTTACGCTGTTCTTTTGTCATATTTCCAGAAAGACCAAGCCAAAGCGCAACGGTAGTTAATGGGTTGGTTAAAGGTAAAAGTAAAATAAGACCAAGACCGATTGCTTGAAAAAATTGGTAAACAGAATACATGGAATATAAAGGCTCCTAATAATAGGCAATTAAGGAACAGTATTAAGAAGTAATTATGATAACAAATTAAACTTCTTAATAGTTACTTTCCTAATAATATTATTAGTATTTACGAGTATTTTTTCATTAACCACTCTAAGTGTGTCTTTACTGAAGGCCAGTCATAGTCTGTTATGCTATACACACAGGTATCTCTTTTTTGCCCATTGGTGGTTAAACGATGATTGCGTAAAATACCATCAAGTTTAGCTCCGAGACGTTCAATTGCTTTTCGACTTATTTGATTTAATCTGTGTGTACGAAATTCAACAGCAATACACTGTAAATCTTCGAGTGCATATCTAAGAAGTAAATATTTTGCCTCTGTATTAGTCCCTGTTCTTTGAACTTCTTTTGCGTACCATGTTGAACCGATTTCTAATCGTGGTGTTTGATTATCAATATTCATAAAGGTTGTTACACCAACAACTCGGCCAGTTATTTTCGAAATAATTGTAAAAGGTAACATTAATCCTTTTTTTTGTAGTTGAATTTTATGGTCAATATCTTGCTGTAATGCACTAGGCGATGGTACTGTGGTATACCAAAGCTCATTAGGTTTATCTTTTTTAATAAGCTCAAGTAAATCTGAGTAGTGATCCATGCTTAAAGGATCTAAGCGGACTAACTTTCCTTCAAGAGTGACCCATTCAGTGATTTTTTTCATAATAAAATGTCCCAGCTACTATTAATAGAATAATCAAAACTGTTTTCTAAATAATACTTTTTATACATAACAAATTTACGAATTGATATTGCAATTTAATGTCATGAGTGAAAATAGTGAAAACTCGGAGTAATCAGAAAAGGGTGTCCTTTGTCAAAGCTGTGATTTTTTCAAAACAGAAAATGACTATCTTGCGACAGGTGAGTTGTGAGTATGCGTGCTAATCTATAATTCAATGATAATCAAATAGTAAATAATATTGGTAAGAAGATGGCTGATTTAATTGAGTGGGATGATTTTTTACGAGTAGAAATGAGAGTTGGAACTATTATTAGTGCTGAAGTAAATAAAAAAGCTAACAAACCAGCATATGTTATGGACGTTGATTTAGGTGAGTTTGGCATAAAGCGTTCTAGTGCTCAAATTACTGTAAATTATACACCAGAAGAACTTGTTGGACGTCGTATTTTATGTGTATGTAATTTTCCAGTTAAACGTATAGCAGGTGTAAAATCTGAGGTTTTAATTACCGGAGCACCTGATGAAACGGGGGCTATAGTCTTAGCCGAATTTAATTTGCCTTTACCTAATGGCTCACGTTTAGCATAAGTTAGTTTCAAGATAAGACACTCTTAGATAGTGATGTCCTGCTGAGTTTTGTTATAGTAATTATTAAATTGCGGGATGGATATAAAGGAGTGTCTTTTGTTATTACCTCAACTGCATTTGCGATGTTATGCGCAAGAGACAGCATCTCATCAGCATGATAATTTATGGCAAATTATCTTTGGGCTTTCTGGTTCGATGGAAGTTAATTTCAATCGAGAAGATTTTCTGATCTCTAGTCAAAATTGCCTTATTATCCCCCCAACAATTCATCATGCTTTTTCAGGTAATATAGATAATAAAAATCTTATTTTAGAACTACCTGCAACTTCGCAATGGCAACTAACTGAGAAAGGTGGGCAATTTACTTTATCACCCGCGACCATAGGGTTATTAGAGTGGTTGCATCAATATCCTCAACCTCCTGAGCAGTATTCAACCATCACTCGACTTTTGCTGGCTCAAATGGAGATACAAAAAAATTGGCGTGATAATCTTGATGCGTGGCTAGCGAATAAATTACATACACCATTAACAACACATGATATTGCGTTGGCATTTAATACATCAGCAAGCACCTTGCAACGCAAAATAAAAGCAGAGTTAGGTATATCTGTGATGCAATATGTAACTCAGTATCGCCTTAGCAAAGCTGCTGAATTATTAAAATATACAGCAACAAATATTGAAAGTATTGCTTTAGCTGTAGGGTATGATTCGCATTCTGCATTTAGCCAAGTATTTCGACAATATTATAATAAAAGCCCTACAGAGTACCGACAACGCTGAGCCATTACATCACTTTATTTTCAGTGGAATAAATTCGAGGACATAATTTATCGAAAACCAGAGTAAATAAATAGGTGTAGATAAAAAAGAACACTAATATGGTAAATTCCATACTGATTGCTTTGGTGAAGCTTACATTATACCACCACATATAAAGTGGAATAGTAAAGAAGAAGAGACCTAATTCAAAACTGACTGCATGAGTAAGGCGTATTATGACAGTGCGTTTTTCAATGTGAAATTTAAACTCAATAAATTCAAAAAAAGAATTAAAAATATAATTCCAAATGAGTGCGATAACAGAAACTGTAATCGCAACGGGCAGTGAGCTATGTGATTGACTTTGACTTAAAAAGGCAAGTAAAACACTACTTAATAAAATAGCGAAAGTTTCAAAGGTAATGGCATAAATTAATTTACGAGAACGGGGCTTCAGATAAAACACGTTATACACCTTTATATTAACAATGAAGGTACTGGTCCGCCCCAGAGAATATTATTTTTAAAGCCACGGTTTCCGCTTGTTTATTATGGTAGACAAATTAAATAAAAAATTCTATCTGTCTCTGTGTATTAAGAATACAACATGAGAATTACCTATGAGATAAAGCTATAAATCTTTACTGTCTGTGATAATATTCACTCCGAGTTGCGATAAGACCCAGTAATGTGATGGATATTGATAAATTAATATTGTGTACATAACTGAGTACAAACCTCGCGAGGTAAAGTGAGAAATTGTCGTAACGTACTGAATATAGATGAAATAAAAAGCTTACAAGTGATCTTGCGTATGGGTCACCACTGTAAATAAGGATTTTAAATGCCAATTATTACTCTTCCTGATGGAAGCCAACGTCAATTTGAAAATGCAGTTTCTGTCATGGATGTTGCTGCAGATATCGGCCCTGGACTTGCGAAAGCATGTATTGCAGGCCGTATAAATGGTGAACTGGTAGATGCTTGTGAATTGATCGAACATGATTCAAATCTGGCGATTATTACCGCAAAAGATGATGAAGGTCTTGACATTATTCGTCACTCTTGTGCTCACTTATTAGGGCATGCCATTAAACAATTATGGCCACAAACCAAAATGGCGATTGGTCCTGTTATCGAAAATGGTTTTTACTATGATGTCGATTTAGACCATTCTCTCACGCAGGAAGATTTAGAAACTCTAGAAAAACGTATGCTAGAGTTGGCGAAAACAGATTACGATGTTATTAAAAAACGCGTAAGCTGGGCTGAAGCTCGTGAAACATTTGTTTCCCGTGGTGAAGATTATAAAGTTGCTATTCTTGATGAAAATATCAGTCAAGATTCACAACCTGGTCTTTATCATCATCAAGAATATGTTGATATGTGTCGTGGGCCACATGTTCCAAACATGCGTTTCTGTCATAACTTTAAGTTACAGAAAATTGCAGGTGCATATTGGCGCGGTAACAGCGATAATAAAATGCTACAACGCATTTATGGTACAGCTTGGGCTGATAAAAAACAGCTAAAAGCTTACTTAAATCGCTTAGAAGAAGCCGCAAAACGTGACCATCGCAAAATTGGTAAACAGCTTGATTTATATCATATGCAAGAAGAAGCGCCAGGTATGGCTTTCTGGCATAATGATGGTTGGACTATTTTTCGTGAGTTAGAAACATTTGTACGTTGTAAATTAAAAGAATATGATTACCAAGAAGTAAAAGGTCCATTTATGATGGATCGTGTTCTTTGGGAGAAAACAGGTCACTGGGAAAACTACAAAGAAAACATGTTCACAACATCTTCAGAAAACCGTGAATATTGTATTAAACCAATGAACTGTCCAGGGCACGTACAAATATTTAAACAAGGCTTACGTTCTTACCGTGATTTGCCATTACGTATGGCTGAATTCGGTAGTTGCCATCGTAATGAACCATCTGGCGCATTACATGGTTTAATGCGTGTTCGTGGCTTTACACAAGATGATGCGCATATCTTCTGTACAGAAGAACAAATTTTAAGTGAAGTAAATGACTGCATCAAATTGATTTATGATGTATATTCTACTTTCGGATTTGAAAAAATCGTTGTTAAGCTGTCTACTCGCCCAGAAAAACGTATCGGTGAAGATGCGTTATGGGATGTTGCTGAAGCAGACTTAGCAAAAGCCTTGTCTGATAACAATATTGAATTTGAATATCAGCCAGGTGAAGGGGCGTTTTATGGCCCTAAAATTGAATTTACACTTTACGATTGCTTAGATCGTGCATGGCAGTGTGGTACAGTACAATTAGACTTCTCACTACCAGGTCGTTTAGGCGCTTCTTATGTCGCTGAAAACAACGAGCGTAAAGTACCTGTTATGCTTCACCGAGCAGTGCTAGGATCCTTAGAACGTTTTATTGGTATTCTGACCGAAGAATACGCAGGATTCTTCCCAACTTGGTTGGCACCACAGCAGGTTGTCGTGATGAATATCACGGATGGACAGGCTGATTATGTACAAAAACTCGTCAAAGAATTGCAAGATGCCGGAATTCGTGCAAAAGCAGACTTGAGAAATGAGAAGATTGGCTTTAAAATTCGTGAACATACTCTACGTCGTGTTCCGTACATGCTTGTCTGTGGTGATAAAGAAGTTGAATCAGGCAAAGTTGCGGTTCGTACTCGTCGAGGAAAAGACCTTGGCAGTATTGACGTTAACGAATTTAAAGAAAAGCTTCTGCAAGAAATTAGAAGCAGAAGTCTTCATCAGTTGGAGGAATAAGGTATTAAAGGCGGAAAAAGAATTCAATCAACGCGTCAGAATCGCATCAATGGTGAGATTCGCGCTCATGAAGTTCGTTTAACAGGTTTGGATGGCGAACAGATTGGAGTTGTTAGTCTGAAAGAGGCTCTTGAGAAAGCCGAGGAAGCAGGTGCTGATTTAGTTGAAATTAGTCCTA
This sequence comes from Proteus sp. G2300, assembly GCF_009915965.1. NCBI lineage: Bacteria > Pseudomonadati > Pseudomonadota > Gammaproteobacteria > Enterobacterales > Morganellaceae > Proteus > Proteus sp. G2300. The sequence goes on along the minus strand of NZ_JAABNK010000006.1, from coordinate 152,688 downwards.
ATGCCGAGCCGCCAGTTTGTCGTATTATGGACTACGGCAAATTCCTCTATGAGAAAAGTAAGACTCTCAAAGAACAGAAAAAGAAACAAAAAGTTATTCAGGTCAAGGAAGTTAAATTCCGTCCTGGTACAGATGAAGGCGACTATCAGGTCAAACTACGCAACCTGATTCGTTTTCTTGAAGATGGCGATAAAGCTAAAGTCACGCTACGTTTCCGTGGTCGTGAAATGGCACACCAACAAATCGGTATGGAAATGCTTAACCGTATCCGTGAAGATTTGGATGAACTGGCAGCTGTTGAATCTTTCCCTAATAAGATTGAAGGGCGCCAGATGATCATGGTGTTAGCGCCGAAGAAGAAATAGTCAGGCAATTCAAGTAATAGCGTCAGCCTTAACGGCTGATTGCTATTCGCCTTATTATTTTATGTTATTAACAATGCGAAGTGGATTATAGAAATGCCAAAGATTAAAACAGTACGCGGCGCAGCTAAGCGCTTTAAAAAAACTGCTGGTGGTGGCTTCAAGCGCAAACATGCTAACCTCCGTCACATTCTGACTAAAAAATCAACTAAGCGTAAACGTCATTTACGTCCAAAAGGCATGGTCTCTAAAGGAGATTTAGGTCTGGTCGTAGCTTGCTTACCATACGCATAAGTATTACTTTTTTAACAGAATATAGACATTTAGGAGTTTAATATGGCTCGTGCTAAACGCGGCGTTGTTGCCCGTGCTCGTCACAAGAAGATTTTAAAGCAAGCTAAAGGTTATTACGGTGCACGTTCACGTGTCTATCGTGTAGCTTTCCAGGCTGTTATCAAAGCTGGTCAATATGCGTACCGTGACCGTCGTCAGAAAAAACGTCAGTTCCGTCAGCTGTGGATTGCGCGTATCAACGCAGCAGCTCGTCAGAACGGCATGTCTTATAGCCGTTTCATCAATGGTCTGAAAAAAGCATCCATTGAAATCGACCGTAAGATCCTGGCTGATATCGCTGTATTCGACAAAGTAGCTTTTGCTGCTTTAGTTGAAAAAGCGAAAGGTGCTCTGGCTTAATTATTAAGTCAATGGAAGAGGGAGTTTTCTCCCTCTTTTATTTTGTCTAAATTTGTGGCTTAATGATAGAAATTCAATAAGTTAATATTTGAAGAGACATTACTTATGTTAAATATCGCTTTTTTCCGTTTCTTTTTTTACTTTAGCGCCTAAATTAAGGGGCTTTTGCGCGTAAGAAAAGAAACGAAAAGTAGCGCCTGAGCCTCCAATATGGAGGCTTTTTTGTTTTCAGATCTCAACACTGGGTTAGAAACCAAAAAGGGCAATTTTATTCGTCATCATTGATAACAACTAATAGACCTCATCAGGTCAAAGGAAGAGGAAACGATGCCACATCTCGCTGAACTCGTTGCTCAAGCTAAAGCAGCTATCGAAGAGGCACAGGATGTTGCTGCGCTGGATTCGGTTCGTGTTGAATACTTGGGGAAAAAAGGTCATTTAACGCTTCAGATGTCCACGCTGCGCGACTTACCCGCGGAAGATCGTCCAGCTGCAGGGGCTGTCATTAATCAGGCTAAACAAGAAGTTCAGCAAGCACTGAACTCCCGTAAAGAATATCTAGAATCAGCATTATTAAACGAACGTTTATCTGCTGAAAAAATCGATGTTTCTTTACCTGGGCGCCGTATTGAAAATGGTGGTCTACACCCAGTAACTCGTACAATTGAACGTATTGAAACTTTCTTTGGCGAATTAGGGTTTTCTGTAGAGTCAGGCCCTGAAATTGAAGATGATTATCATAATTTTGATGCGTTGAATATTCCTGCTCATCACCCTGCAAGGGCTGATCACGATACTTTCTGGTTTGATGCGAAACGTTTACTGCGTACACAAACATCGGGTGTACAAATCCGTACTATGCAGGATAAACAGCCTCCTATTCGAATTATTGCGCCAGGCCGTGTATATCGTAATGACTACGACCAGACTCACACACCAATGTTCCATCAGATTGAAGGCTTAATTGTTGATAAAGACATCAGCTTTACTAATTTAAAAGGAACATTGCACGATTTCTTGAAAAACTTTTTTGAAGAAGATATGGAAATTCGTTTCCGACCTTCCTATTTTCCATTTACAGAACCTTCAGCGGAAGTGGATGTAATGGGTAAGAATGGTAAATGGTTAGAAGTACTGGGTTGCGGTATGGTGCATCCGAACGTATTACGTAATGTAGGTATCGATCCTGAAGTCTATTCCGGTTTTGCGTTCGGTATGGGTATGGAACGTCTAACTATGTTACGTTACGGCGTCACCGATTTACGTTCATTCTTCGAAAACGATCTTCGTTTCCTCAAACAGTTTAAATAAGGTGGGATTATCTCATGAAATTCAGTGAACTTTGGTTACGTGAGTGGGTAAACCCAGCGATTAGTAGCGAAGAACTTTCAGAACAGTTGACAATGGCTGGTCTTGAAGTTGATGGTGTTGAAGCCGTTGCCGGTGATTTTCACGGTGTATTTGTTGGTGAAGTTGTTGAATGTGGACAACATCCAAACGCTGACAAATTACGTGTGACAAAAGTCAACGTAGGTGGTGATAGATTATTAGATATCGTTTGTGGCGCACCTAACTGTCGCTTAGGTTTAAAAGTTGCCGTAGCGACTGTAGGTGCTGTATTACCTGGCGATTTTAAAATCAAAGCAGCTAAACTGCGTGGTGAACCATCAGAAGGTATGCTGTGTTCATTTTCTGAATTAGCTATTTCAGAAAATCATGAAGGTATTATTGAATTGCCTGCCGATGCCCCTATTGGCATGGATATTCGTGAATACTTAAAATTAAATGATAATGCGATTGAAATTAGTATTACACCAAACCGTGCTGATTGTTTAGGTATTTTAGGTGTTGCTCGTGATATCGCTGTTATCAATAAAATGGAGTGCCAAGTACCTGATATGTCGCCGATTGCGGCAACTTCTTCAGCGACATTCCCTGTTCGTGTTGAAGCACCAGAAGCGTGTCCTCGATATTTAGGTCGTGTTTTCACTAATATGAATGTGAAGGCAAAAACACCTTTATGGATGCAAGAAAAATTGCGCCGTGGTGGCATTCGTTCTATTGACCCAATTGTTGATATTACAAATTTTATCTTACTTGAAATGGGACAACCGTTACATGCGTTCGATCTTGATCGCGTTGAGGGTGCTGTCGTTGTTCGTATGGGTAAAGATGGTGAAAAACTAACTTTACTTGATGGCAATGAAATTACATTAAAAGATGATGTTTTAGTTATTGCTGATGAGAAACACGCATTAGGTATGGCGGGTATTTTTGGTGGCGAATCATCAGGTGTTAACGAAGAAACCAAGAATGTATTTTTAGAGTGTGCATTCTTCTCTCCATTATCCATCACAGGCCGTGCACGCCGTTATGGTTTACATACGGATGCTTCTCATCGTTTTGAACGTGGTGTTGATTCTGAGCTTCAATACAAGGCAATGGAACGTGCAACTAAGCTACTGTTAGAAATTTGCGGTGGTGAAGTGGGTGAAGTGATTGATGTAACCAATAAAGCACATTTGCCAAATATTGCACCGGTTAAATTAACACGTAAAAAATTAGACCGTTTATTAGGCCACGTGATTGATGACGCACAAGTTCTTGATTCATTAACTCGCTTAGGTTTCACCGTTACTGTTGAAAATGATGGTTGGTTAACAAGCGTTCCTTCATGGCGTTTCGATGTTCAAATCGAAGAAGACCTTATTGAAGAAGTCGCACGTATTTATGGTTACAATAATATTCCTGATGTGCCATTACGTGCTGATTTAGTGATGACAAATCATCGTGAAGCTAACTTGTCATTAAAACGTGTGAAAACAATGCTAGTAGACAACGGTTTCCAAGAGGCCATTACTTATAGCTTTGTTGATCCGAAAATCCAGGCTTTATTACACCCAGATGAAGAAGCATTAATTCTACCTAATCCAATTTCAGCTGATATGTCAGCAATGAGACTGTCTCTACTGACGGGATTATTGACCACTACTGTATACAATCAAAACCGTCAACAATCTAGAGTTAGGTTATTTGAAGCAGGTCTGCGTTTTGTTCCTGATAATCAAGCAGAATACGGAATACGTCAGGAACTTATGTTGGCTGGTGTGATCGCGGGCAACCGTTATGAAGAACATTGGACTTTAGAGAAGCAAACTGTTGATTTCTTTGATTTGAAAGGTAATATTGAATCAATTCTGGAATTGACAGGCCAGCTAGATGAAATTACATTTAAAGCAGCTAATCATTCAGCACTTCATCCGGGACAAAGTGCTGGGATTTATCTGAGAAATGAATACATTGGCTGTATTGGCGTTGTTCATCCAGAGCTTGAACGTAAACTTGACTTAAACGGTCGTACGGTAGTATTCGAAATACGTTGGAATGCAATTGCAAATCGCAGTTTACCACAAGCAAAAGCAGTTTCTCGTTACCCTTCGAATCGTAGAGATATCGCTGTAGTTGTTCCGAATGATGTTGCTGCAGAAGATGTTTTAGCCGAATGTAAGAAAGTTGGCGGAAATCAAATAGTTGGCATAAACTTATTTGACGTGTATTGTGGTAAGGGAGTAGCAGAGGGTTATAAAAGCCTCGCTATTAGCATAATCTTGCAGGATATCGAGCATACACTGGAAGAAGATGAGATTGCTGCAACAGTGAGTAGCTGTGTCGCAGCATTGAAACAGCGATTCCAAGCATCCTTGAGGGACTAGACCTATGGCGCTTACAAAAGCTGAAATGGCAGAAAATCTGTTTGAAAAACTTGGTGTTAGCAAACGCGATGCAAAAGACCTTGTAGAAGCCTTTTTTGAGGAAGTGCGTCGTTCTCTTGAAAATGGAGAACAGGTGAAGCTGTCTGGATTCGGAAACTTTGACCTGCGTGATAAAAATCAGCGTCCAGGTCGTAATCCGAAAACAGGGGAAGACATTCCTATTACGGCTCGCCGTGTTGTTACTTTCCGTCCTGGACAAAAGTTAAAAAGCCGGGTCGAGAGCGCAACACCAAAAGAGTAAAAATTAAAAACACCCAAAACGGCTTTCTATTGAAGGCCGTTTTTTTTGTTTTTCATCTGTAGTTTTATTATGAGACTTCTAATTTAGAAGGTGTTTTATTTATCAATATTATCTGAATAGATAGTTTGTAATTAGATTGAGAATTTTTTGATACCTTCGTTTCTTATTGTTTATCATTTATATAAATATTGTGATAACAGACATATCTTCTAATCATTATTCGCCTCCAATTAAGATGTTTTAAAATTAGCTTTTCATCATTGAATACGAACATGTTATGTTGCATTAAAAGTATTTTGTAAATAAAACGATGAAAAAAATGGTAGTGATGATAGGGAATAAAATGAGTAAAGATAATCCTCTTATTGAACTTAAAAAAAAACAAAGTACTAGTGACAGAAAAAAATTATTTTTGATGGCATCAATATTATGTCTCCTTTTTGTTTTTTCTCTTTCTCTCGGTGAAGTTTCCTTATTTCCACATCAGTGGTTAACAGATGAAGCTAAATTATTTGTTTGGCAAATTCGACTACCAAGAATACTGGCTGTCATGATGGTCGGTGCAAGCTTAGCGATTGCGGGTGCTATTATGCAGGCTTTATTTCAAAACCCATTGGCAGAGCCAGGATTATTAGGTGTAAGTAGTGGGGCTGGTGTGTGTATTGTCTTGCTGATTGTTTTACACGTCGGTTCAAATCCTTGGTTAATAAGCTGTGCGGCAATATTCGGTGCGTTAGGTATGACCATTTTATTAATGTGTTTTGCTCAAATAAAAAAACTGTCTAATGCTCAGTTACTATTAATTGGTGTGGCATTGGGCGTTATGGCGAGTGCAGTAATGACTTGGTTGGTTTATTTCAGTTCAGCTTTAGACTTGCGACAATTAATGTATTGGTTGATGGGGAGCTTTAGTGGTATTGATTGGCGTCACCAAGTGCTATTTAGTGCTCTTATTCCGATAGTTGTGATCCTTATTTTACACGCAGATACGCTTAATTATTTATCGTTAGGTTCGTTTAGAGCTAAACAATTAGGTGTATCCGTTAATCGATGGCGGAATGGGTTTATTTTAGCGGTTGGATTATTGATTGGACTAAGTGTGGCTATAGCAGGTGCTATCAGCTTTATAGGGCTAGTTGTGCCTCATCTATTGAGATTGAGTGGCATCACTCATTATAAAACACTGTTACCCGCGTGCGCACTTGCGGGGAGTGGATTGCTATTGTTTGCCGATCTCTTATCTCGCTTAATGCTAAATGGTGCTGAAGTTCCAATAGGTGTGATTACGGCAACACTCGGGGCACCTTTGTTTGTCTGGTTATTAGTAACGAAAGAAATGGGACGTTTGTAATATGGCACTATTGAAGCTTGATAATTTGAGTGTTGGTGATCGACTTCACTCATTTACAGAGTTTGTGGATTATGGTGAACGTATCCACTTAATTGGTGCGAATGGTGCTGGAAAAAGCACACTTTTAATGGCGATAGCGGGAGCGGTTTCGTTTAACGGTGGAATTATTCTAAACGAAACTTCAATAAGACATTATAAATATGATGATCTTTCTAGAATGCAAAGCATTGTTATACAACAATTAGAAGCTTTATCGTTTATGCCTGTTTTTCATTATCTTGCTTTATATCATAAAGTATCGGAAATGGACGTTGGGCAATTAAATGTATTGTTGAACGATTTTCAAATTAATAAATTATTGTCAAAAAATATTCATCATTTGTCCGGAGGAGAATGGCAACGGATCAGGATCGCTGGCGCATTTATTCAATTATGGTCAAGTTATGATTTAAAAGGAAAGTTAATGTTACTTGATGAACCTACGAATAATTTAGATGTCGTACAGTTGGCGATTTTGGACAAATGGCTTGATCTTTTTTGTCAACAAGGTGGTGCCGTTATTATGAGCACACATAATTTGAATCATTCTTATCAAAAAGCAGACAGAGTTTGGCTCATAAAAAATGGATATTTGGTTAATTCTGGAGCATCTGCACTCTTATTGGACGAAAAGTTATTATCAACTACATTTAATACAAATATCAAATGCATCAATGATGTTGATCATATTGATTGGCGGGTTTTTTAATATTATGACTATTGTGAAGCTTATCCCAAAGTAATTATTAAGGTTTTTTTAATATTTTCTTAATAAGACGGATGTCGGTGAGCAATAGTTTGTATATAATTGTCTTTTATTCATTCATTAATTAGGCTACATTTTTTATGAGTCATTTCCTTCCTTTCTCTCGCCCTGCGATTGGCGATGAAGAAATCAAAGCCGTTGAGGACGTATTGCGTTCAGGTTGGATCACAACAGGCCCTCAGAACTATCAATTAGAGCAAGATTTTTGTGAAAAATTCGGAAGCAAACATGCGATTGCAATTTGCTCTGCCACTGCGGGTATGCATGTTGTTTTAATGGCTATGGGAATTGGCGCAGGTGATGAAGTCATCACACCATCACAAACATGGGTGTCAACCATGAACATCATTACGTTGCTAGGTGCAAAGCCTGTAATGATTGATGTTGACCGTGATACCTTGATGGTAAATGCAGAAGACGTCAAAAAAGCAATAACCCCTAGAACTAAGGCAATCATTCCTGTTCATTATGCAGGTGCGCCATGCGATCTTGATGCGTTACGAAAAGTTGCCCAAGATGCTGGAATTCCTCTTATTGAAGATGCAGCACATGCGATTGGCACTCGCTATAAAAATGAATGGATTGGTGAAAAAGGAACCTCTATTTTCTCTTTTCACGCTATTAAAAACGTCACGTGTGCTGAAGGTGGGTTGGTTGTTACTGATAATGACGAATTAGCCAATCGAGTACGTTGCTTAAAATTTCATGGCTTAGGTGTCGATGCTTTTGACAGACAAATTCAAGGACGCAAACCTCAAGCAGAAGTTGTTGAACCCGGCTATAAATATAATTTATCTGATATTCATGCCGCCATTGCTGTGGTGCAATTAAGGCGTTTAGAGGAAATGAATGCGAAACGAGCTGAGTTAGTGACACTGTATCGTGAAAAATTAAAAGACTCACCCTTAGAGATGTTGAGTATTCCTGAATATCCTCACTTGCATGCAAATCACCTATTTATGGTGAGAGTAGATAAGAGTATCTGTGGTATCGATCGAGATACCTTTATGGAAAAACTGAAGCAAAAGGACATTGGCACAGGGCTTCATTTCCGCGCGGCGCATACACAAAAATATTATCGTGAGCGCTATCCCGCTTTATCCCTTCCTCAATCAGAGTGGAACTCTGCAACGTTATGCTCGCTGCCATTGTTTCCTGATATGAGTAATGATGATGTTATTCGCGTTGTAGATGCGATCAATGAAATTCTTTCGGAGCATATCTAAGTGTCAACATTTGATAAAATCAAAAAAGTATCGGTTGTAATTCCGGTTTATAACGAAGAAGAGAGCCTTCCTCAGCTTTTAGAGCGTACTATAAAAAGCTGTAAACAATTAGAACAAGAATATGAACTGATCCTTGTTGATGATGGTAGCAGTGATAATTCAGCAAAAATGTTAGAAGAAGCTGCCGCTATTGAAGAAAATCATGTTATTGCGATTATTTTAAATCGTAACTATGGTCAACACTCTGCAATTATGGCGGGTTTTAATCAAGCTGATGGCGACTTAGTCATTACACTTGACGCTGATTTGCAAAATCCACCTGAAGAAATCCCAAGACTCGTTACAACAGCTGAAGAGGGCTATGATGTTGTAGGGACTCGTCGTCGTAACCGTCAAGATTCATGGTTTCGTAAAACAGCGTCAAAAATGATTAACTCCATGATAACCAAGGCAACAGGTCGTTCTATGGGGGATTATGGATGTATGCTACGTGCATATCGTCGCCATATTGTTGAAGCGATGTTACAGTGTCACGAAAGAAGTACCTTTATACCTATTCTTGCGAACACGTTCGCTCGTCGTACTATTGAGATTGATGTCGCACACGCAGAGCGTGAATATGGCGATTCCAAATATAGCTTTCTAAAGCTAATTAATCTGATGTACGACCTCTTAACTTGTCTTACTACGGCACCATTACGTTTATTAAGCATTGTCGGCAGTGTAATCGCTGTTTCTGGCTTTGTTTTAGCGTTACTTTTAATTGTTTTACGTATTATTTTCGGTGCGATGTGGGCAGCTGAAGGTGTATTCACACTTTTCGCAATCTTATTTATGTTTATCGGTGCGCAGTTCGTTGCAATGGGCTTATTAGGTGAATATATAGGCCGGATTTATAATGATGTAAGAGCGCGTCCTCGGTATTTTATCCAAAAAGTGGTTGGTGTTAATAAACCCAACGAAGATCAGGAAAAAGACTAATGAAAGCAATAGTATTTGCCTATCACGATATTGGCTGTGTTGGTTTAAAAGCACTTGAAAAAGCAGGTTATGATATTCAAGCGGTATTTACCCACACTGACGATCCAAACGAAAATCATTTCTTCTCATCTGTTGCTCGTGTGAGCGCAGAAATGGGATTGACAGTATTTGCGCCTGAAAATGTCAATCACCCATTGTGGATTGAACGTATTCGTGAAATGAAACCTGATGTCATTTTTTCTTTCTATTATCGTCACATGTTAAGTGATGAGATCTTGAATTTGGCACCTAAAGGCGCATTTAATTTACATGGCTCGCTATTACCCAAATACCGTGGCCGTGCTCCAATTAATTGGGCAATTATTAATGGTGAAACAGAAACAGGTGTTACTTTGCATAAAATGACGGCGAAAGCTGATGCGGGTGATATTGTTTCTCAAGAAAAAGTAACTATTACAGAAAATGATACTTCACTAATTTTGCATGAAAAAGTGAGGGAAGCCGCTGAGAAATTACTGTCTAGTGCATTACCACACATTGCATCAGGTGATTATTCAACAACAGCGCAAGATGAAAGCCAAGCAACATATTTTGGCCGTCGTAGTGCTGATGATGGATTAATTGATTGGAATGTGGATGCAAAAACAGTCCACAACTTAGTGCGAGCTGTAACTGAACCATATCCAGGCGCATTTACTTTCTTAGGTGAACGTAAAATGGTTATCTGGCGTTCACGCACTGTTGCTGATAATCAAGGTAAACGTCCTGGTACTGTAATATCAACAGAACCTTTAGTGATTGCATGTGCTCAAGGTGCTATCGAAGTGGTAACAGGTCAAAGTGAAAATGGTCTTTATGTTCAAGGAAGCCGTTTAGCGACTGAAATGGGCATTGTGACTGATGTTCGCGTTGGACCAAAAGCAACAGCACTTGTTAAACGTCGTAAACGTGTGCTGATTTTAGGTGTGAATGGTTTTATTGGAAATCATTTAACCGAGCGTCTATTGAAAGATGGTAACTATGATATCTATGGTATGGATATTGGTTCTTCTGCGATTGAACGCTTTATTGGTAACCCACGTTTCCACTTTATTGAAGGCGACGTGAGTATTCATACTGAGTGGATTGAATATCACATTAAAAAATGTGACGTTATTCTGCCATTGGTTGCGATTGCAACACCGATTGAATATACCCGTAATCCATTACGTGTATTCGAATTAGACTTTGAAGAAAACTTAAAAATTGTACGTTATTGTGTTAAATATAATAAACGTATTATTTTCCCATCCACATCAGAAGTTTATGGTATGTGTGATGATAAAGAATTTGATGAAGATAATTCACGTCTGATTGTTGGCCCTATCAATAAACAACGCTGGATTTATTCTGTTTCTAAACAATTATTAGATCGAGTTATTTGGGCTTATGGTGCTAAAGAAGGTCTGAAATTTACATTATTCCGTCCATTTAACTGGATGGGACCTCGTTTAGATAACTTAAATTCAGCGCGTATTGGTAGCTCTCGTGCCATTACACAATTAATTCTGAACTTAGTTGAAGGTTCGCCAATTAAATTGGTTGATGGTGGTGAGCAAAAACGTTGCTTCACTGATATCAATGACGGTATTGAAGCGTTATTCCGTATTATTGAAAACCGTGATAGCAAATGTGATGGTCAAATTATCAATATTGGTAATCCAACGAACGAAGCAAGTATTCGTGAGTTAGCAGAAATGCTGTTAGATTGTTTTGAAAAACACGAGTTACGTGGTCATTTTCCTCCATTTGCTGGCTTTAAGAAAATTGAAAGTAGTAGTTATTACGGTAAAGGCTACCAAGATGTTGAACACCGTAAGCCAAGCATTAAAAACGCAGAACGTTTATTGGATTGGAAGCCAAGTATCGAAACTCGCCAAACTGTAGAAGAAACATTAGACTTCTTTTTACGTGGCGCAGTTGAAGAATTAGGTAATAAATAGGATCAAATAATGAAGAAAGTTGGTTTAAGAGTAGATGTGGATACTTTTCAAGGAACAAAACAAGGTATTCCACAACTACTGGATGTATTTGCCAGACATAACATTCATGCCAGCTTCTTCTTTAGTGTGGGTCCAGATAATATGGGGCGCCATTTATGGCGCCTTTTAAAACCAAAGTTTTTATGGAAAATGCTGAGATCTAATGCTGCATCATTGTATGGATTAGATATTTTATTGGCAGGGACAGCATGGCCTGGCAAAAAAATCGCTAAAAATCTAGGTTATTTAATGAAAGAAACCCAAAATGCTGGGCATGAAGTGGGGTTACATTCATGGGATCACCAAGGTTGGCAAGCAAAAGTCGGGCGTTGGTCAACAGAAGAATTAATGCAACAAGTTCGTTTAGGTGTTGAAGCGCTGGAAAAAGCACTTGAAAAACCTGTAAAATGTTCCGCAGTTGCTGGATGGCGTGCAGACGAGCGCGTATTAACAGTTAAAGAAACTTTTCAATTCGATTATAATAGCGATTGTCGAGGTACACATCCTTTTAGACCTATTTTAGAAAATGGTTCTATCGGTACGGTACAAATTCCAGTAACATTACCAACTTATGATGAAGTCGTTGGTACAAAGGTAAAGGATGAAGATTTTAATCAATTTATTATTGATGAAATCAAAAAAGACAGTGGAATACCTGTTTATACTATTCATACCGAAGTTGAAGGAATGTCAAAAGCGGCTCAGTTTGAGCAGTTGCTGGCAATGATTGCAAATGAAGGCATCGAATTCTGTCCGTTAAGCGATTTGTTACCACAAGATAAAGAAACGCTTCCGATGGGTAAAGTTGTTCGATCTGACTTTCCAGGTCGAGAAGGCTGGTTAGGGTGCCAACAAGAGGTCTAACAAAACTATGTTGAATAACCGGGCGAGTAAAATCGGGGCCATCCTGTTGGCTCTTTTTTTTGTTCTTACCTACTTATTTCCATTGAACAGCCGGTTATTATGGCAACCAGATGAAACCCGTTATGCGGAAATTAGCCGTGAAATGGTGGTGAGCGGGAACTGGATTGTTCCTCATATGCTCGATATTCGCTATTTTGAGAAGCCCGTTGCAGGTTATTGGATTAATAATGTTAGCCAATTGATTTTTGGCCACACTAACTTTGCTGTACGTTTTGGCTCAGTAATTTCTATTCTCTTAAGCACATTACTTGTCTATTTATTGGCAAGAATGATGTGGCGTAACCGTCAAGTTGCTTTTGTTTCGAGCTTAATCTATTTGTCCATGTTCCTTGTGTTTAGCGTAGGTACTTACAGTGTGTTAGATCCTATGTTAGCACTTTGGATTACTGCGAGTATGGTCTGTTGTTTTTGGGCACTGAAAGCGACGACTGTAAAAACACGAATATTAGCTTGGGTAACATTAGGTTTGGCATGTGGTATGGCATTTATGACTAAAGGATTTTTAGCATTAGCTATCCCGGTCATTGTCATGATACCTGTTACGTTGTATCAAAAACAATTTACGCAAATGTTACTCTATGGCTTACTTGCGGTGTTGAGTGCCGCATTGATTAGTTTGCCGTGGGCTTTGGCTGTAGCAAAGGCAGAACCTGATTACTGGCATTACTTCTTTTGGGTTGAACATATTCAACGTTTTTCTGGTGAAGATGCTCAGCATAGCGCTCCATTTTGGTACTATATCCCCGTTATATTATTGGGTGTGATCCCTTGGCTTGGATTATTACCAGGTGCATTGATAGGGGCTTGGAAGAAAAGACGCAAACGTCCAGAATTATTTTTCTTATTTTGCTGGTTTGTTATTCCTTTCTTATTCTTTAGTATTGCGAAAGGCAAATTACCGACATACATGTTGCCTTTTATGGCACCGCTTGCGATGTTAATGGCAAAATATGGTGTAGATTGTGCACGTAAATTTAGAATGAAAGCATTGCGTATTAATGGCTATATTAATATTTTTATTGGTGTTGCTGCGGTTGTCGCTATCTTAGTCATTCAGCTTGTTTCTTCAAAACCTATTTATATGCCTTATGAATGGTCTAAATGGGTTTTAGCTATCGTTGCATTCTCTTTATGGGGCATTATCGGTTATCTTTGCTCTACACTGAATGGTAAACATTGGTTGTGGGCTGCATCTTGCTCATTAGGGGTGAGTTTATGCATTGGACAAGCAATTCCTAACAGTAGTGTTGATGGAAAACTACCTCAAGAATTTATTCGTCAAAATATCGATACATTAAATACCAGCAAATATATTGTGAGTAACAGTGTGGGTATTGGTGCTGGATTGGCATGGGAATTACAGCGTAGTGATATTTACCTTTATGAAAGGACTGGCGAATTAACTTATGGTATTGAAGATTATCCTGATGCACAGCATAAGCTAATTAAGCCTGATAATTTTGCTCTGTGGTTAGAGCAAGCAAGAAAAGAAGGTAATGTATCCGTTGTTATTACGTTTAAAGATCCGAAAAAGTTAGCACAATTACCAAGACCTGAAGAGCTGGTGACAAATCATCGAGTTGCTATTTTAACGTATGAGAAGCGTAATTAATGTCCTTTGTTTTATTGCTGATCGTGAGTTTTTTAACCTGCATAGGGCAAGTTTGTCAAAAACAAGCGGTGGTCAGCTGGCAAAGTGACTCATTAACAAAAGCCAGGAAAACGATTTTCTGGCTTTTTGTCGCCATTGCGATGCTTGGTTTGGGAATGTTATTTTGGCTCCGGTTATTACAAATCCTTCCTTTAAGTATTGCTTATCCTATGTTGAGCATTAATTTTATTGTGGTGACACTTATTGGCCAATTTGTTTATAAAGAGCCTGTTAATGTAAAACATTGGATTGGTATTACGTCAATTATGATAGGTATTGTATTGATGAGTATGCAAGCATGAAAGGCTATTTATGGGCGATAGGAAGTGCGCTATTGGTCACCGTTGCTCAATTGTTGTTAAAGTTTGGTATGTCTGGACTGCCAGATTTACAGTTAGAAAAACAGTGGTTTGATTTCTCATGGTTGTGGGCCAATATTACACCATTAAGCATCGTATTTTCTGGGCTTGTGGGATATGTACTGTCAATGGTTTGTTGGTTGTTCACTTTACGCATTATCCCTTTAAATAAAGCTTATCCTCTCATTAGTTTGAGCTATGTTTTTGTTTATATCCTTGCTGTGATACTACCTTGGTTTCAAGAAACACCATCATGGACAAAAACAGCGGGTGTAGCATTTATCATGGTTGGAGTATGGTTAATAAGCCAAAAAACGAAAGGAGCACAATCACACTAACTGAATGATTGTAGAATGTATTTTCTGATCCTTGTTGTTAATTGTGCGATTTATTCTACCAATCATCACTCATTCATCTTCAATAACTTGTTTTTGCTTAAAAAAGCAGATAGATTTTAAAATCTATCGTAACAATAATGGTGGATGTAATGAGAAAGTCCGTTTTCTATCCTTTCTTACTCTGTATTATTCTGCTGGCTGGATGTTCATCTAGTCCATCAAAGCGCATTCCACCAGCCCCTCCGTTAAAAACACAACTCTCTGATCCAATCATGGTGATAGTACAATTAAAATCGCAACTGGAGCAATGGTATGGCACACCCTATAGTTATGGTGGAATGACACCATCCGGCATTGATTGCTCTGGTTTTGTGTATAAAACGTATAGTGATCGTTTTGATATTAAACTACCTCGAATGACTATCGATCAAACCAAATATGGAACACAAATCAGTAAAAGCGATTTAATGCCAGGGGATTTAGTCTTCTTCAAAACCGGTGGTGGTGAAAATGGGCTTCATGTCGGTATTTATGATACTGATAATACATTTATTCATGCATCAACCAGTAAAGGAGTAACTCGCTCTTCTCTTGATAATGTCTATTGGAAAAAAACATTTTGGCAGGCTCGACGATTGTAATTTCGTGCCATTTAACAGCCTAATATATTGAGAAATATGGTATCTTATACCTTATTTTCTTCATGTAGGTATTCCTTATGTCAGGTAAATTGCGACTGTTAATTTCCGAATCTTATGATCCTTGGTTTAACCTTGCTGTTGAAGAGTCTATTTTTAGGCAAATGCCCGCTGACCAACGCGTACTTTTCCTTTGGCGCAATGATAATACAGTGGTAATTGGTCGAGCACAAAATCCATGGAAAGAGTGTAATACACGTAAAATGGATGAAGATGGTGTGAAATTAGCTCGCCGTTCAAGTGGTGGTGGTGCGGTTTTCCATGATCTCGGTAATACCTGTTTTACCTTTATGGCAGGAAAACCGGAATACAATAAAACGATCTCAACTCAAATTATACTTGAAGGGTTATCAAAAGCGGGTATACAAGCGACAGCATCAGGACGTAATGATTTAGTCGTGCCGCAAGAAGAGGGCGAAAGAAAAATCTCAGGTTCGGCTTATAAAGAGACGAAAGATCGTGGTTTTCATCATGGCACATTATTAATAAATGCTAACTTATCTAGATTAGCCAATTACCTCAATCCAGATCCCAAAAAACTTCAAGCTAAAGGGATCACTTCTGTACGCTCCCGAGTGGCTAATTTGGTTGAACTCAAACCTGATATTACTCATGAAAAACTTTGTGAAACAATCACCGAAAGCTTTTTTGAATACTATGGTGAGCGAGTAGAAGCAGAGGTTATTTCACCGCAAAAATTACCAGATTTGCCGGGTTTTGCAGATACATTCGCTAAGCAAAGTAGTTGGGAATGGAATTTTGGGCAAGCCCCGGCATTTTCTCATCTTTTAGATAATCGTTTTAAATGGGGTGGTGTTGAACTACATTTTGATATTGAGCGTGGTAATGTGGTTAGAAGCCAAATCTATACGGATAGTTTAGATCCTGCTCCATTAGAAGCATTATCAGATATGCTAATTGGGCTACGTTATACACCTGAGTCTTTAAAAGGACTGATCCAACAGCTTATTCTGCGTTATCCTAATAATAAAGGGGAGCTCGATGAGCTTCAAGAATGGCTAGTAAAAGAGATAGCTTAATTTTTCTGAAAATAAAAGAAAAAACCAGCTTATTAAGCTGGTTTTTTTATGGCGAGTAACATGTGCTAAGTCAATTAGTGATTTTCACATGACATGAAGCAATGAGCGTCTGGCATTGTGCCATTTTCTCTAAACTTAGCAGGTGTAGTATTAAAATGTTTTTTAAAAATACGAGTAAATGTTGCTTGAGAGCTAAAGCCATACATTAAAGCGATATCTAAAATAGACATATCTTTTTCTTGTAATGATTTAGCCGCTTCTAACAAGCGACGTTTGCGGACATATTCACCTAATGTACAGCCCTTAAAATCTTTAAATATGCGTTGTAAGTGCCATTTTGAATAGCCACTTTTATTTGCAATAGTATCGATTTTTATACCTTCGTTACGTTGTAACTGGGTTTCTAACCATTTTAGAATATCATTAACGACATTTTCAGCCATAAAACCTCCCACAAAAATGGTGGGGACACAATGCCCAAGTAAATAGGATAGTAACGTATGTTATTTATAATCTATTTTAAGCATGGGGAAAATAACAGGTAGGCAAAAAGTGCTCTTCGTTATTGATAATCATTATCATATCAATAGGAGAAAGCTATATATCTTAAGTAAGGTAGAGTTTAATGAATCATTTTGATTAAAAATACAGTTTTAAATGTATTTTACTTTGTTGAATTTATTGGCTTATTTTTTTAATGATAAGCCTGTTATACCATTTATTTTTCAGATTGTTATGTTTTTTTGTGTGATTTATAATCTAATCAATGATTAAGATGTATTTTAAATTCAATTTATTTGATTAAATAATAAATTTTAAAAATAAGATTTATTAATCAATTGGCGTTGTGCTACTAGTGTATTTTATTTGTAATAAATAGGCATATAAAAATAAATTAACTCAGTCACAATCTAGAAAATGCATACTAGAAGGTAACTGAGTAAAATTAGGATAGTTTAAGGGCGAAGAAAAACTTGTGGGGATGAATGCTCTGGATGGGTATCAACACTTACATCAGCGCCATACCATTTTCGGATATTCTCTGTTGTGAGCACTTCGTATGGTGTGCCTTCACAAACTAATTTTCCTTGATGTAATAATAAAATTCTATCGGCATAAAGTGAGGCCAAATTGAGATCGTGTAGAACGCAACAAACCATAAGGCGTTGTGTTTTTGCTAATTGTTTTAATAATCGCAAGCTGTGTTGCTGGTGGTAAAGATCAAGTGCTGAAGTCGGCTCATCAAGGAATAACACGGCTTCTTGTGGTGTAGGGTGCCATAATTGAGCTAATACTCTGGCAAGTTGTACTCGTTGTTGTTCACCGCCTGATAATTGACGATAGTCTCTCCCTTTAAACTTTAAACAATCTGTTTGTAGTAGAGCTGTTTCGATTGCCATTTTTTTATGTTGTTGTCCATGAGGAGTTCTTCCCATAGCAACCACTTCTTCTACAGAAAAAGAAAATGAGAGTTGGCTATTTTGACGCATAACAGCACGGTTTTGTGCTAATTGTTGACGATCCCATTGCGAATAGGTTTTTTGTTTAAAATAGCACACACCTTGTGTCGGGGTCGTATAGCCAGTTAATAAACGTAATAAAGATGATTTTCCTGCACCATTAGGCCCAATTATAGTGACTAACTCTCCAGCATTAAGTGAAAGTGATACATCATCAATAATGTTTTTTTCACCGATTTGATACGATAAATTATTTCCATAAAGCAACGAGGTATTTTGTTTTTTAATCATGACATCCTTCCTGCTGGTTGTCGTAAGATAAGCCAAAGGAAATAAGGGCCTCCAATTAATCCTGTAATGAGCCCCACAGGGATTTCTGCTGGAGAAACCAGTGTTCGAGATAATGTATCAGCGGCTAATAACAGTGTGGCCCCCCCTAAAATAGTGGCAGGTAATAACCACACGTGATTACTGCCGATGCGCATGCGAATAAGATGTGGCACAACAAGCCCAATAAACCCAATGACACCACTGAGTGCGACAGCACAACCAATTAAGATGGCGCTAAGCAGTAATAAAATAAATTTTGTTCGTCTTACGTTTAATCCTAAATAGTGTGCTTCTTCGTCACCCAGTTGTAACAGGTTCAATTTATGACTCTGCCAACAGGCCAAAATACTAACAGGAATGATCACAAGCGTTGCAATCGATAAGGTTTTCCAGTCAATTTGGCTTAATGAACCCATCATCCATAGTGAAAATTGGCGTAATTGTTGGTCTGTACTGATATAACTTAAGACGCCAATAAAGGACATACAAAGTGCATTGATAGCAATACCCGCAAGTAATAGTCGTGCTAAATTGCCATCACTCAATTGATGCAATGAGAAGATGATCATTGCGACAATCAAGCCACCAACAAAGGCCGCAACAATATGGCTATAAAATGAGAATATAGGGGAAAAAGAGAAGGGTAATATAATCACGATAGCAACCATGAGTGCTGCACCGCTACTTATGCCAAGTAACCCAGGATCGGCTAATGAGTTTCTAAATAACCCTTGCATGATCGCACCAGATATTGCTAATGCTCCTCCAACAAGAATGGCTAATAATACGCGAGGTAAGCGAATATCTAACCAAACTTGCCACACCATATCATCAAAAGAGCTATTCCATAATGTATGAAACGAGAGTGCTAATGCACCGCTATTCACAGAAATTAATGTGACTGTAGTGAGCAAAAAGAGTAAAACTAAAATACTCATCCACGGTGAATGAAAACGAGACATTATTGCTCCAAGGCTTGACGAATTTGATGCATGACTTCAGGTGTTGAAAGGGTAAAACCTAATAACCCCATATCATCAACAACAACATAATGCTTATTTTTACCGGCTGGTGTGTATTTTATGCCGGGTAAATTCCAAAGTTTCTCAATACCACCAATGCCTTTAATACCTTCTTTAGTCACCAGCAAAATATCAGGTTGGCTTGCAATAACACCTTCTTGAGAAAGTGGACGATAGCTTGTAAATCCTTGCATTGCATTCTTGCCCCCAACTAGTGAAATAATAGTATCTGCAGCGGTATCTTGACCAGCAGCCATAGGAACAACACCCCCATGGCTCATGATATAAATGACTTTTTTATCTATAGGTGTTGTGGGTATTTGGCTAATAGATAGGGTGAGTTTTTCTTTTAGCTGATTACCTTCTTTTTGTTTATTTAAAATAGTGGCAATGGTGTCTATTTTTTCATTAATGGCTTCTAATGAATGTGTGCCCGTAATTGTTTTAACAGCAATACCCGCTTCTTGTATTCGGCGTAGTGCCAAAGAAGGGCGAGCTAATTCGCTGGTTATAATTAATGT
Source organism: Proteus sp. G2300 (assembly GCF_009915965.1). Lineage (NCBI taxonomy): Bacteria > Pseudomonadati > Pseudomonadota > Gammaproteobacteria > Enterobacterales > Morganellaceae > Proteus > Proteus sp. G2300. The sequence goes on along the minus strand of NZ_JAABNK010000006.1, from coordinate 132,892 downwards.
TGGTTTGACCGATAAGATACCTTCAGGGTTTAGCATTCGCATATAACCCACATCAGGGAGAGCTTTCACTTGTTCAGGGACTAAACTAGTGCTGTCTCTTGCAATAATCTGTTCACCCGCACCTAACGCGAAAACGATCTCTGTGATATCACCGCCAATAGTGACAATACGTTCATTGGCGGAACTGACAAACGACATGACGCTACACAGGATCAAAAGAAGCCATTTTTTCATTAACTCATTCTCCGATTAGGCTATTTTGGCAAGTGTATTAACTTGCTCGCGCCATTGTTGTTGCTCTGCAGTGCCTTCAGTACGTTGTCCATAAAGCTGGGCAATCTGTTGGCCTTTGCTATCAAAGATTTCAAGACTGGTGACAAAACCATCCTGAGTTGGTTTACGAGTGATCCAGCTTTCAGCAATTTCACTTTCAATTAAATGAAGTGTAAAAGTAGGGTTGAAAACATTAATCCAGACTTGGTTGCTATTCTCAAATTGGTGAGGAACTAAACGCTCAATTTGGCCTGTAAAAATTTGCACACAACCACGACTTCCAACAAAAATCATGATTTCATTTTGTGTTTCTTTCGCGAGGGTTAATAAGGTTTTCAGAGCACTGTTATCGACTTGATAAGCAAGGTCATCAGCAACAGCTTTAAAAGCTTGTTGACGACTCAAATTATTTTCTTTTAGTAATTTGAAAAATTGGTGAACATCGGTCATTGAACGCCATTGTTGTTCAAGTTGCTCTGCCAATTCATGACTAACAGGGGTGTTTGAATAAGGTTCGATAGGGGTAATATCGAGAGCTGGATTTTCTTCTGATAAGAATGATTGGATTAGTGTATTCCATTCATCCATATTGGTATTGTCGGTTGCATAGACTTTATGTAATGCATCGCCATGCATATCAAAAAACTGAATGCTATAGCGAGTTCCTTTTGAAGTTTCTTCAGCGAGTGCAAAAATACTTGACCAATAAGCGAAGAAAAAGCGTAAATCCATTGCACGAGGGTTTAAAATTAAACCTGCGTGATCGTTAAAACGTGCATTAGTGTACTCACCAAGATGCTCGTGAACGGCGATATCGTTACGAGTAATGGCTTTGACTTCCCCCACTTTACTTAAGGTTTTTAATAATTCTTGTACATCGTTACGTAAGCGTTTTGCATCATGTCCTACACGAGCATGTGTTAATTCGGCTTCGCTTACATTTAAGTAGGTAGCTAGATCACGGGCATAAGGTGCTTTTTTATCCGCTTTTGCTTGCAGGTAGCGCTCATAAAGAGGTTTATTCACAGAAACTCCTATTGTATCTATCGTTAATTTTATTGTTAATTACCACTGATAACTCACAAGTACTTTTGCATTACGACCTTCCTGAGGAATCCCCGCAGAAGAATAATAAGTTTTATCAAATGCGTTACCTAGTACAAATGAGGTTGTTAGCCCCTTTAAGGAGGCGTTACCTTCATAGCGAAGGTAAAAATCATTGACGCCATAACCTGCTTGTTGGCGATGGGTTGGGCGATTAAAACGGTCATGTTTGGTAAAGTCTGTTTTTTTGGTAAATTGGCCGACCCAACCTACAGAAAAATCGGTGTTGGGAACTGGAACATCAAAACGACTGGTCAATGTATCCGGCTCAATCGAGGTAATTGAGGCATTAGTGGCATTATCTTTCCCTTTGGTATGGTTATACGCTAAATCCCAACTAAAGAATTTAGATTGGTAGTTCATCGAAATATCCCACCCCCAAATAGTTGCTCTTGGAATATTTGTTGATTGTGTATATCCCTGAAAAATAGCGACATCTGCATCAATATAATCTTTTGCGCGAGTATTGAAATGGGCTGCTTTAATTTTCAGATTATCATTATTAGATAATAAGTCGTCGAATTGAAAACCAAATCCATATTCGGTGGTTGAATTGGTTTCAGGCTTTAAATTAGGGTTAGGGCGCCAATAATTTGTTGGTGCTCCTGGGAATGGCGCATCAAAATGTTTCGCATCGTTATACATTTCGCCTAAAGTGGGGGCTCTAAACGCTTGTGAATAAGAGGTATAAATCATTGACCAATCAGTAGGTGTGATGCTGATAGCTCCTTTGGATGACCATTTATCAGCGGTAATATCATCATAACGATCGTTTTGGCTTTTATATTTATCAAAACGGGTTCCTAAAATGAAGGAGACAGGCAAATCACGTAAAGTGACTTCATCTTGAACCCAGCCTGACATAAAACGGATATCAGCTTGTGGAAAACTTTTTGTATTTTGACTTGGTGATTGCTTCTGTTTATACACTTCACCACCATAAGTAAGTCCATGTGATGCAAAGCTATTCATTCCCACTTGAGAGCGATTCTCAAGTTTTACGCCATATGTTTTCTGCTCTCGACCTTCAAATCCTTTTTGTGTTGTTTTGGCGTTGATATCAATTTCACTGTAATAAGCTTGTGTTTTTAGATTAACCCATTGTAAATTCGAAGGATTGTATTGATAGGTTAACTGTGCATCTTTTTGTGTTGTTGTCCGGTCAGTTTCCACATTTGTCAGTGTGGAATTTCCAGCAACTTGAGGGTTTTTAGGTTGATGAGCATTATTATGGTAATAGCGGAATTGACCACTTAAAGTATTACTATCATCAATAAACCAACGCCCTTTGGAGAGTAGGTTAATAATGGTTTCATCATTTTGTGCACGGTAACCTCCACCATAACGAGTATCACCTTTATCACGCGCTGATAATGCAACGAGACCATCAAGGTTATCGTGTTTACCAAAAGCAGTAATACCCAAACCTTGGCTATGTTGCGCGGTATTACCAAGACCAGTGACACGCACACCACCTTGTTCGTTTTTTAAAAGTAGATCGCTGGCATCAACAGTATCGTAAGCAATAACACCGCCAAGTGCTCCACTACCATACAACAATGCAGAAGGTCCCCTAACTACTTCAACTTGCTTTATAAGAAGAGGATCAACAAAAATACTGTCAATATGGCCAGTGTCAGTTCCTTGACGTACACCATCTACAAGTGTCAATATTCCATTTTTACTGTATCCACGCATACTGATGGTTTCACCATTAGTACGACCTGCGCCTGAAATAGAAATTCCGGGCATATGACGAAGTAGTTCAGAAGCACTACCTGCGGTTTCTGACAACGCATTGTTATTTTTAATAACGGTTGACATCATGGGTAACGTAAAGCTATCACGCTCATTACCCGTCGCATAAACAGTAAGTACTTCTGTTTTTTTCTCCTCGCTAGTTTGTGTTTTCTCTTGTGCTGACACACAAGCAGAAGAAACAGCAACAGCCAGTAAACTAAATTTAATTAATAAGGATGACTGAGACATGTAGATGGATCTCCGTTATTTTAATGGGCTGTTAAAACAGCCCTTTGTTATATAAATTATTGCTCCTCATCTACCAGCGATAACTGACGGACATTTTGATATTTCTGCTTTCTTGTGGTACGCCCATCGCTGAGAAATATTCTCGATTAAAGGCATTTGCGAGCACCAATGCAGCTTGAATATCTTTATTGTTTTGAGATTGATAACTAATTGAAAAATCATGGATGCCATAACCTGGATATTGAGTTATTAGCTCTTGCATGCGATTCGTGGTTTTCCCTTTTACATGAGGCGCTCTTCCTTTATGCGTCCCTCTATTCTCAGTTGCGCTGGCAAATTTTCCTGACCACCCTAATGAGAATGGTGTTTTAGCAACAGGAAGTTGAATAAAAGTCGTCAGTATTTCAGGGCGAACCGGTGAAATGGTTTCATGAGATGTTAATTCAAGGGTTTGAGTACGGTTATAACCTAACCCAATAGAAATGAATGGATGTGAATAGCGCAGACCGAGATCAACACCTTCAATAAGTGCTTGGGGAATATTAATGGCTTGTAGATGAAGTTTTTTCGTTAATACACGAGCATCCCAAACATCATACGTAATATAGTCTATCGCTTTTGTATCAAAATAAGCCACATTTAGAGAAAATTCATCGTCAGATGTTAGTAAGTGTGAAAAAGTTAGTTTTCCACCATATTCCCAAGTGCGATTTTTCTCAGGTCTAAGATTCGGATTTGGGATCCAAAATCCTTTTGCGGTACGCCCAAAAATAGCGGGTATCTCAAAATGAAGTGAATCGTTAAACATTTCATTTAGTGTCGGTACTCTCATATTGGTTGAATATGAGGTATAGAGTTGTAGCCATTGTGCCGGTGTAAAGGTTAGCGCAATATTTTTACTAATTTCATTTTCACTTGTTTGATGAAAATCGGGTTTATGCTGTTTAAAGTCTTCTAAAAGCGAATTTAACTCACTTTGAGGTTTGTTTTTGTAATAGTGATAACGTAATCCAGTTGTTAATGCTAAAGGAATATGTGGTGTTGAAAGTTGACTTTCTAGCCAACCAGCAACATAAATCATTTTTGCAAGAGGAAAGTTTTTGGCCGCTTGGTTAGAAACCATTTTTTGCTGATAAGCTTCTGTACCTAAAGTGAGCTTTTGATTAAATTTTTCTAAATAGGAAAATTGAGCGTTGTTTTCGAATTTCAATCCATAAGTTGATTGTGTCCGATCTTCATTTCTACCTATTTTCCCTTGCTGGTTTTTTCTACGTTGATAGTCAGAAAGAGATGTGTCAGTTAAAAATGTTTGATTAATATTGAACTCTGAATAATACAAATGGCTGGTTAAATTAATCCACGTATTCGCTTCAGGTTCATAATAATAAGTTAAAGAATAGTTTTTTTGTTCAGATCGACGTTCAACTTGGTTACTTTCATTTTTACCATAGCCACCCATACGGTGTAATACTTCACGTTGCTTTCCATCATTATAATAATGACGAGCAGACAGAAGAAGTGTCTGGGCTGTTGTTGGATAAAGATAGGCTTTGGCAAAAAAGTTTTTAATGTGTTCGTGGTTTTCGAGTTTATCACCATTAGCTAAATGAATAGGACCTCGTTGACGCTGGCTATAAGCAAATAAACCTTCAGCAATATCGACTCGCCCAGCAAGAATACCGCCATATGTAAAATGTTTATCTGCCGATGAAACAGAGGTAAAGAGTTTAGCGCTCAATTTTTCATTAGCATGCAATAGAGTTCGTGGGTCTAGTGTTTGAAATGAAACAACACCACCCATAGCACCATTACCATGTAATACAGGTGATGAGCCATGTTTTATATCAATGCGCTTTATTAATGAAGGATCAAGAAAAATACCACCTAAATTATTTATGGTATTTTCTAAAGGTTGCTGAATGCCATCGACCAAAATTTTAACACCTTTTTGATCATAGCCACGCATAAGGATGTTGGCACCATTCGTAACACCTGTTCCGGATATTGTTGTACCAGCCACTTTGTTTAGCATTTCACCGGTTGTTGATGCAGTTTGTGCCAGAGGTGTTGAACTATCAAGAATGGAATGAAAGTCGTGAATTTTTTTATCAATAGAATGGCCAACAACTGTGAGAGAGTCCATCTCTGTATTGTCTGATTGTGCAGAGGTAATCGGGGTGTACAACAAACACAGTGTTGTTGCTATACCTGAATATTTGTAATGTTTTTTCAGCATACACATACCATAAATGTCCATAAAAAATCCTTGTATATGGAGTTATTTAGCTGGCTGCCTAGCTGTGGTGGTAGGTGGCTTGCACGTTATTGTCAAAATGATTATTTAGTCAGGATTAATTTTCCTGCTTTTGTTTGACGTAGTTGATACAGCTCTCCGTTATGTTGAATGTAAACCACGCCATTTTTACCCAATAATTCAATACTATTGATAGATTGAATTATTGAAGAATGAGAATTCTGTTTAGTTAAAGAATTCTCCAAATTATTAGCTTTTTTATTCATAATCAAGCAAGAGTAATAAGCGTTATCATTATGATAATCATTATCGTTAACAAAAGTATTTAAACAAGCTTTTTTTAACGCAAAGAGGTAAATTTAAGTCATATTGTGAGTCATTTGAGCGAGATAAGAAAAAATCTGAAGAAAAATCACACAACGGATGAATAACCTAAATGATAAATGTGTTGTTTTATAATACTCTTGTGGTTAAGTATTAAAGGTGCGGTAGGAAAAGAGGGTGATGTCTCACCAAAATGATGAGACATAATAGTTAAAATAAATTAAATTTATATTCGATGACAATTTCTGAAGAGAGTGTATTGGCGTGATGATATTTACCATTAGTTAGAACAGGAGTTTTGCCTTTCATTTGATAAGACCAACCAGGACCAAACATAGCCCAAACAGTGAGGTTTTTAAGTTTTGAATTAGCCGGAACCCAGCGACTGAAGGCATTAATTTCACCAGTACGAACATGATTACCACGATAGTTAAACTGAGCAATATTACCAGCAAATCCAACAACCAGTTCAGGAGTTAAGGTGTAATCTGACATCGTTGAAAGTACAATTTCACCATCACGCATATAATCATTTCCGGCAAATGCCATCGAAGTAAATGTACCCCGTGAGTTTTTACTCATTGCTCGTGGATAAAAGCCCACTTCATTGGATTTATTTGCATTAGTATAACCTAATCCCCATTTAGTGCTCCAATTATCTGTCTGCCATTTAACATCGATGGCAAAATGCCAAGCATTATTATCAAAGTCTCTCTTATTGGTAGACATTATTTTATATTTATCTAAAGCATGAGTTGTATAAATTTGTGTACCTATATTTAGTTCTTTTATGGGCTTCATATTTAAAAATAAGATACTTCGACGTAGATAATTATCACTTTCACCATACCCATATTGCATATTCAGATTATTACTTTTCCACAATAAATCACTACTGGCAATGTGATTAATATATTCACCACTGTTGGTTTGAAATTGTTTTTTATCTGGTGAATTACGATCCATAGCGTTTTCAATATAAGCGCCTCGTAATGTTAATGCACCATAATTGACAGAACCGGTCCAACCTGAATAAGTAGTTGGCGATAAACGTGTTGAATTAGAAATGACGCCAACGTTTTTTATTGTTTGCCATCCCCAACGCGTATTGAAATTAATATCAGCAAGTTGATATTGTAATTTTATATTACGTTGACCAAATTTAGAGTAGCCTTCCGCATTATTCTTATTATTTCCTTCTCCGTGATTATATAGTACACCACGAGAATTAAAATAATCACTTGCACCTAATTTAACTGCACCGTAATAAGCAACGTCAAAGCCAATAATATTAGCGAAATAACCAGATTGAAAATCAAGACCAAAGCCTTGTCCCCATGCATTATGAACACGAGTACTACCGGTATCCTCTTCTTTTAAATATTTCCAATAGTTTTTTAATGACAGCGACATGGTAGATTGACTAAATAAAGGATCTTCAAATACGGTATCTATAAAATGATTTTCTTTAATATTATTTTCTGGTATTTTAGCTAATGTTTTTATTGGATTAATTAATAAAATTATGATGATACTTATCATCTTTATTTTCATAATATTCCCCAGTGGATAAGCGTAGTTACCCAGGCGAAGCTATTTCGCCTGAATATGTCACATGAATAATTAGATATTAACTTTATTTTTGAGCGAAAGATTGCTTTCCTATCTCGACATATTTTAGTGTACCAATTTCAGTCACGGTATATTTGCCATCTTTATAAATAATTTTAACAACAGCAGCATTAGAAAGTGGTTTATTTTTTGCAATATCATCGGTTAAATCAGAGATCATAATTTGCATTGCAATACCCGATGAAATTGCCAGAATATTTTTATCACCATGTTCTTGGGCATTTTTAACAATAGTATAAAGTGCCTCTTGAGTGCGTGCTTTTACTTGCTGATAATTTTCTGCCATTTTCTTAGGATCAGCAGCGGCTAAAGCATTTTGGTTTTCCTCTGCAGTAATTGTGCCTGCTTTCATTTGATTAAATAAAGTTGTAGCATCTTTTAGGTAGAGCTGTTTTGCACCAGCATCAGCCATATCTATATTAAATCCACCTTCAAATCCACCAAAGAAAGCTTCTCGTAATCCACTGAGTTCATTTAATTTATAATTTTCGATACCTATTTGTTTTAATATCACACTCATTGTTTCACGTTGACGTCCGGCATCGCTAGAATAAAAACTATCAAAAGGTATACCTTTTAAACCTTCGCCCAAATAACGAGCAACACGAATACCGTCTTCTGTTAATGGCGAATCTACCCAACCTTGAACTCGATCAAAAGTATTTAGCAATGTTTTACCATGACGAGCAAAATAAATAGTGATACCGTCATCTCCTTTAACACTAATCGCTGTTTCAGTGGCAAAGCTGGTTGATGTACTCATTGCTAAAATTAATGCGATAAGCCATTTTTTCATAATAATCCTCATAGAATGGTCTTTTTAATAAGCAAAAAAAAACCTACGCTAGAGAAACGAGACAGGCATAAACGGTATTATGCTTGTTCGATTTATCTTACGTAGGTTTCGCCTGTATTTAACAGTAACAATCCAACATCGATAACGGTAGCACCAAATATAATAAAAAAAAACACTATTTATTATTAGTATTAATAAGTGTGATCGAGTTCATAGGATAATAAGTTAGATATATTCTTATTAATTATGAATTTCATGATTGAAATATAATACTATATTAAGTTTATTACACCTTATTGATGATAAATAAAATTGAAAAATGAATAAGTTACTCTAAAATATCTCTTTAGAATATTTATGATGAGTAATACTTTTTATTTTATTGAACATAAAGAAATTTAATTAAGGAGTCAATCTGCTGAAATTTGTATATCACATAAAAGTGATATGAAAGTCACACTTTTTAAAATTGTGATTTGAATAACGTAAAAGGTTTGTTTACAGTAGGAAAACGAGTTTACCGGATTGTTACTGCTAATGATATTAGCAGGCAAAACCTGATAAGACCATAGATTGCTATGGAACTATCGGGTTTTTTCATTTTTGGGGAAATAAAATGAAGATCGCAAAAATATTAAATAACAATGTGGTCATTGCCTTAAGTGAAAATAACCAAGAGCTCGTTGTTATGGGAAGGGGATTAGCGTTTCAAAAGAAAGTTAATGAAGACATTGAACGAGATAAAATTGAGAAAATATTCGAGTTACGCAGTAATGAACTTATTTCTCGTTTAAGTGAGTTATTGAGTCACATTCCAATTTCTGTCATGAAGGTCTGCGATAGCATGATTTCTGTTGCTCGTAATCAATTAGGCGAGCTTAATGAAAATATTTATATTGCGTTAACAGATCACTGCAATTATGCCATTGAAAGGCAGAAAAAAGGGTTGGCTATTTCAAATACTATGATGTGGGAAATTCAGCGCTTATACCCTAAAGAGTATCAACTTGGGCTAGAAGGATTAAAGCGGATTGAACAAGAATTACAGGTGGCATTACCTGTTGATGAAGCTGGGTTTATCGCTCTTCACTTTGTTAATGCACAATTAACGGGTGATATGCCAATTGTGATGGAAACCATGACTATCATGCATGAGGTCATGAATATCGTTAAGTATCATTTTAATATTGAATATCAAGAAGATACTTTAGACTATCAGCGATTCGTCACACATTTGAAATTTTTTACCCACAGAATGATGAGTCGAAAAACAGTGCCTAATGATGATGTTTCTATGCATATTGTTATCAAAGAAAATTACCCACTTTCTTGGTGCTGCGCAGAAAAAATCAGTCAGTTTTTGCTGAATAAATATCAGCGTGAGTTAACGGATGAAGAACGTATGTTTTTAGTTATTCATATTGAGCGATTAAGAAAGAAACGACATGATTAATTAATCAAGCGTGTAGTTGATATAAAAATATCAAATTAAAATGTGATGGATTGTTACTGCCGATATTCGGTAGGCAAAACCTGATTTACTCCCATTTGTTAATGAGAGTAGTCAGGTTTTTTTTTACATATTCATTGTTGATTAAGCATTTCATTATTTAAGTCATAAAGGAATTGAGTATGGAATACCGAACATTAGCAGAACAAATCATTAATAATGTAGGTGGGAAAGACAATATCCTCAGTGTGATACATTGTGCAACTCGTTTGCGTTTTAAACTGGAAGATAGTACTAAAGCCAATGTCGAAGTGTTAAAGCAAAATACGGAGGTTATTACTGTTGTTGAAAGTGGTGGGCAATTCCAGGTTGTTATTGGTAATCATGTCAGTGAGGTGTATAAGGCGATTGTTGCTCTTATTGGTGAGGTAAAAAATAGAAATTTTCAAAGTGAAAATACTTGTAATAACAAAAAGAAAAAGCGTAAGGACAATATTTTTAGCCACTTTATAGATATTGTATCTAGTATTTTTACTCCAATTTTGGGGATCATGGCAGCGTCAGGTATTTTAAAAGGACTATTATCATTAGCAATCACTTTAAATTGGTTGTCCGCTTCAAGTGGAAGTTATCAAATTCTATTTGCTACAAGCGATTCGTTATTTTACTTTTTTCCTCTTGTTTTAGGTTATACCGCAGGAAATAAATTTGGCGGGAATCCATTCTTAACCATGGCAATTGGCGGTGCATTAGTTCATCCATTAATGCTTGCAGCATTTCAACAAGAAACTACTGAATATTTTTTAGGTATTCCTGTTACATTTATTAATTACAGTGCATCGGTTATTCCTATTATTTTTGCTGCTTGGGTGAGTTGTTTATTAGAAAAAAAATTAAATACCATGTTGCCTTCATCCATGAAAAACTTCATTGCTCCGTTACTGTGTTTATTAATTATTGTACCGCTGACTTTTTTAGTCATAGGGCCTTTAGCAACTTGGATAAGTTTATTGATTGCTGATGGTTTTCAGTCCGCTTATAACGTAACGCCAGTTATCGCAGGTGCGATTATGGGAGGGATTTGGCAAGTTTGCGTTATTTTTGGTCTACATTGGGGCATTATCCCCATCAGTATTAATAATCTGAGTGTATTAGGTCAAGATGCGCTAGTGCCTTTACTATTACCAGCAATCGCAGGGCAAGTTGGCGCAACACTTGGCGTTTTATGGGCAACTCGAGAGACTAAATTACGTATTATGGCGGGCTCATCAGTCACTGCGGGTATTTTTGGTATTACAGAGCCTGCGGTATATGGAGTCACTTTACCGTTGCGTAAGCCTTTTATTTTTGCCTGTATTGGTGGCAGCATTGGTGGCGCGATAGTTGGTTATAGCAATACACTTACCTTTTCATTTGGTTTAGTAAATATTTTTACTTTCACACAAATTATACCTACAACAGGAATTGATAGTACTGTATGGGGGGCCATTATTGGTTCATCAATTTCATTTGTTTTCGCATGCGTTGCAACGCGCTTATTCGGGCTGAAAAAAGAAAATAACGCAGAGTCCGAACCGACTATTCACTCACCAGCAAACCCTCTGAGCAGTGCTGAGCAAAACTCAGAACAGGAAATAGTATATTCACCGTTATCAGGCATAGTGATTTCATTAAAAAATACACCAGATGAAACCTTTGCGAGTGGTTTATTAGGTGAAGGTGTCGCTGTTATTCCAAGTGCTGGCGAGGTTTATGCGCCTTTTGATGGTGAAGTTGCTTCGTTTTTTAAAACAGGCCATGCCTTGGGCTTATTAAGCGAAAAGGGTATTGAGTTATTTATTCATATTGGAATTGATACCGTTAAGTTAAATGGGATGTATTTCTCACCCAAAGTTAAAGTAGGGGATACATTTAAAACAGGTGATTTATTACTTACTTTTGATCGTAAAAAAATTCTTGAGGCTGGTTATGATTTAACAACCCCCGTTATTGTGAGCAATACCGATAATTACAGTGCAATTACTAGCCTGGAGTTAAATAAACCGGTGAATTCGGGTTCAGCGCTTATCAGCGTTAATCATCAATAAGGAGTTAACAATGAAGAAATTTCCTAATACATTTTTATGGGGAGGCGCTATTGCTGCTAATCAAGTTGAAGGCGCTTATTTAACTGCAGGTAAAGGGTTAAGTACTTCAGATGTTCAACCACAAGGTATTTTTGGGCCTGTGGTTGAAAGAGCAAAAAATGATTTTTGTATTAAAGATATTGCTATCGATTTTTATCATCAATATGCAAAAGATATTGCACTCTTTGCTGAAATGGGTTTTACCTGCTTAAGAACCTCTATTGCATGGAGCCGTATCTTTCCATTAGGTGATGAATCTACACCTAATGAAGAAGGGCTGGCATTTTATGATCGCGTATTTGATGAAATGGCTAAATATAATATTCAGCCGATTATTACCTTATCTCATTATGAAATGCCTTATCACTTAGTGACGCAATATGGTGGTTGGGGAAATCGTAAGACTATTGCATTTTTTGAGCGTTATGCTTGCAGCGTTTTTCAACGTTATAAAAATAAAGTTAAACTTTGGCTTACCTTTAATGAAATCAATATGTCATTACATGCACCAATGACGGGGGTTGGTTTAGCGGGTGAAAGAACACAATCAGAGATTTATCAAGCCATACATCATCAGTTAGTTGCCAGTGCCAGAGCTGTTAAAGCGTGTCATTGTATTATTCCGGATGCAAAGATCGGCAATATGTTATTAGGTGGATTGGTTTACCCATTAACATGCAAGCCAGACGACGTTTGGGAAGCTATGAACGAAAATCGTAAATGGCTATTTTTTGGTGATGTACAATGCCGTGGTCAATATCCTGCTTATATGTTGCGTTATTTTAGAGATAATCATATTGATGTTGTGATAACGGATGAAGACCGACAAGATCTCAAACAAACGGTCGATTTTGTATCATTTAGTTATTATATGACCGGTTGTATTACCGCAGATAAAGAAGAATATGAGATGAAGCGAGGAAATATTCTCAGTATGGTGCCAAATCCTTACTTAGAAAGTTCTGAATGGGGATGGCAAATCGATCCTAAAGGTATTCGTATTGTGCTTAATCTATTGTGGGATCGTTATCAAAAACCTTTATTTGTTGTAGAGAATGGACTTGGCGCGATTGATAAAATCACTTCGGAAGGCGAAATCAATGATGATTATCGTATTCAGTATATTAACGATCATCTGGTACAAATCGGTGATGCGATTGAAGATGGTATTGATGTAATGGGGTATACCAGTTGGGGACCGATTGATTTGGTGAGTGCGTCAAAAGCTGAGATGTCTAAACGTTATGGCTTTATTTATGTGGATAGAGACGACCAAGGAAAAGGCTCATTAGAAAGAAAACGTAAGAAAAGCTTTTATTGGTATCAAAGCATTATCCAATCTCAAGGTGAATTATTGCGTTAATATGATAATTTCTTTCTGATAATGGAAATAAAAGGAGAGCTAAGGCTCTCCTTTTTACTGTATTTCAATATTGCGTTTATTGAAATCGACTCTCAACCGCTTGTGCTAATAATTGAAGCAATTGCTCAGTATCATTCCAACTTAAGCAAGGATCGGTGATCGATTGTCCATAAACCAGTGGTTTTTCTGGTACGACTTTTTGTGAGCCTTCTTGTAAAAAGCTTTCAGCCATAACACCAACAATGGCTTGTGAGCCATCTTTGATTTGTTGACTGACATTGCGCGCTACTTCTAATTGGCGACGATGAATTTTTTCACAATTACCATGACTAAAGTCGATAATAAGATGTTCAGGTAAATCTACTTGTTTTAGTGCATCAACCGCATCTGCAATATCACTTGCATGGTAATTAGGTTTCTTACCGCCACGCATAATAATATGGCCATAAGGATTACCACTGGTTTGGTAAATCGTCATTTGGCCATTTTTGTCAGGTGACAAGAATGTGTGACCAACACGAGAGGCTCGAATAGCATCAATAGCAATACGGGTATTACCATCAGTGCCATTTTTAAAGCCTACAGGGCAAGAAAGTGCAGATGCCATTTCACGATGAACTTGACTTTCTGTTGTTCTTGCGCCAATAGCGCCCCAACTAATTAAATCTGCAATATATTGTCCCGTAACCATATCAAGGAATTCGGTTGCTGTTGGTAAACCCAGCGTGTTTATCTCAATTAATAATTTTCTTGCAAGGCGGATACCTTCATTAACATTGCATGAATTATCAAGGTAAGGATCTGAAATTAAACCTTTCCAACCAATCACTGTACGTGGTTTTTCAAAGTAGGTTCTCATGACAATTTCTAAGCGGTCATGATAACGCACTTTTTGCTGATTAAGCTTAATAGCGTACTCTTTAGCAGCTTTAGGATCATGGATAGAGCAAGGTCCTACGATCACTAAAAGTCGCTTATCTTCGCCGGTAAGGATTGCTTCAATTCGTTTACGTGCTGATGTGATATTTTGAGTTATCTCATCAGAAATGGGGAACTCTTTTGCTAAGGTTTCTGGTGTTACCAGACTGTCTAAAGCCTTAGTCCGTAGTTCGTCTGTCTTTAACATAATTTATCTCAATAAATATACAGGGTAAGTCTACCCAGTGATTAAGATCACAATAAACGAAATTCAGCTAATTTCAACAGCGTTATTAGAGAAAAATCAATAAAAAAAATATGGTTAGGGTTTAGAACATTCTTCTTGCTAATCCCATCGAATCAATGACTTTGGTTGAAATTTCTTCTACAGAATAATTAGTGGTATTGAGATAAGGAATATTGTTTTTTCTAAAAAGTGCTTCGACTTCCGCTAATTCGATTCTACATTGGCGAATCGAGGCGTAACGGCTATTTTCGCGGCGCTCGCTTCTAATGGCAGCGAGACGTTCTGGCGCAATGGTCAAGCCAAATAATTTATGTTGATACTCTTTTAATTCAACAGGGAGTTTTAAGAAATCCATATCATCTGCCGTAAATGGATAATTGGCTGCTTGGATACCAAATTGCATGGCTAAATAGAGGCTGGTGGGGGTTTTCCCGCAACGAGAAACGCCAATTAAAATCACTTGTGCTTGATCGAGGTTACGTAACGATATGCCATCATCATGGGAAAGGGTGTATTCGATTGCAGCAATACGAGCATCATATTTGCTAAGGTTTTTTTCTGTTAAGCCGTGGGTTTTGTTTAATTTTGGTGATGCTTGAATACCTATTTCTTTTTCAAGGGGTAATACGAGGGATTGCACAATGTCCTGACAAAAACCTTCACTACTATTTATTATCTGTTTAACTTCAGGACTAATTATAGAATAAAAAACAAGGGGTTTTGCGCCACTCTTTTTATAAATTTCAGCGATTTTCTGTTTTATTTCTTCTGCTCTTTCCACTGTAGAAACAAAAGGTAATGTATAACTTTTCATTTTTAATGGAAATTGAGAAAGTACGGCATGACCTAATACTTCTGCCGTAATAGCTGTACCATCAGAGATAAAAAAGACTGTTCTATCAATAGGTTCATTATTATCACAATTAATAGAATTCAAGCTTAATATCATAACACTCACCTTTTTTTAGCTGAATTATCAAATCAAACAATATTATCTATAGCATTTTTAGTGATTATAAAGGATAAAAAAATAAAGTTTTCTGGTTGATCGATTCACCTTTCTATATTCAGCATCACATTGTGATACGCTTATTTACGTTGTCATTTTGACAGCGGGTTTTTCTTTTTTTCTCTCTCTCATAATTGTTTAAAAAAGGATTGTTCTCAATGTCCAGCAATAGCCTCACCCCGTGCAATGTACTTTGGTATAACCAATTAGGTATGAATGACGTTGATCGTGTTGGTGGGAAAAATGCTTCCCTCGGTGAAATGATCACAAACCTCGCGGAACTGGGTGTTTCTGTTCCTAATGGGTTTGCTACCACAGCGCAAGCGTTTAATGATTTTCTGGAACAGAGCGGTATCAATCAGCGTATTTATGAATTACTTGATAGAGTTGATGTTGATGATGTTCATCAACTAGCTCAGGCAGGTAATCAAATTCGCCAATGGGTAATTGATACGCCTTTTACGCCTCAGTTTGAAAAAGATATTCGCGATGCTTATCTCACATTAAGTGAAGGCGAATCAGAAGCTTCTTTTGCTGTTCGTTCATCGGCAACTGCAGAAGATATGCCTGATGCTTCTTTTGCAGGTCAACAAGAGACGTTTTTAAACGTTCAAGGTATTGATGCCATACTTGTCGCAATCAAACACGTATTTGCTTCGTTATTTAACGATCGTGCAATTTCTTATCGTGTTCACCAAGGTTATGATCACCGTGGTGTTGCCTTATCTGCGGGTGTTCAACGTAT
Organism: Proteus sp. G2300; assembly: GCF_009915965.1. Taxonomy (NCBI): domain Bacteria; kingdom Pseudomonadati; phylum Pseudomonadota; class Gammaproteobacteria; order Enterobacterales; family Morganellaceae; genus Proteus; species Proteus sp. G2300. The sequence goes on along the minus strand of NZ_JAABNK010000006.1, from coordinate 116,662 downwards.
GGTACGTTCAGATCTTGCTTCTTCAGGTGTGATGTTTACCATTGATACAGAATCTGGTTTTGATCAGGTTGTCTTTATTACATCAGCGTATGGTTTAGGTGAAATGGTGGTACAGGGGGCGGTAAACCCTGATGAATTTTATGTACATAAACCAACTTTAGCAAAAGGTCTACCTGCCATTGTTCGTCGTAACCTTGGTTCTAAAAAGATCCAAATGGTTTACGCAGACAGTGTTGAGCATGGTAAACAGGTTCGTATTGAAGATACCCCAGAATCACTGCGCAATCGTTTCTCTTTGACTGATAATGAAGTTCAAGAGTTAGCAAAACAAGCCGTATTGATTGAACGTCATTATGGACGCCCTATGGATATTGAGTGGGCTAAAGATGGGCATAATGGTCGTTTATACATTGTACAAGCTCGCCCTGAAACAGTTCGCTCTAATCAACAAGTGATGGAACGCTATCAGCTAAATGAAAGTGGTTCAGTCATTATTGAAGGTCGTGCTATTGGTCATCGCATTGGTACAGGTACAGTCAAAGTTATTCATAACTTAAATGAGATGGATAGAATAGAAACTGGTGATGTACTGGTTACTGACATGACAGACCCAGATTGGGAACCTATCATGAAAAAAGCCTCTGCGATTGTGACCAACCGTGGTGGTAGAACGTGTCATGCCGCAATTATTGCACGCGAATTAGGCATTCCTGCTGTTGTGGGGTGTGGTGATGCAACAGAATGTATTACAGAAGGGCAAGTCGTTACGGTTTCTTGTGCTGAAGGTGATACGGGGTTTGTCTATGATGGTAAACTGGATTTTTCTATTCAGAGCTCCGCAATCGATAACATGCCTGAACTTGATCTGAAAATCATGATGAACGTCGGTAATCCTGATCGTGCATTTGATTTTGCAGGCTTGCCTAATGACGGTGTTGGTCTTGCACGTTTAGAATTTATTATCAACCGTATGATTGGTGTCCACCCTCGTGCGTTATTAGAATATGACGACCAAAGTGAAGCGTTAAAAGCTGAAATTAATGAGATGATGGCGGGCTATGAATCTCCTGTTGAATATTATATCAGTAAATTAACAGAAGGGATTGCGACATTGGCCGCTGCATTCTGGCCTAAGCGTGTGATTGTTCGTTTGTCTGACTTTAAATCTAACGAATATGCTAACTTAGTCGGTGGCGATCGTTATGAGCCAGATGAAGAGAACCCAATGTTAGGATTCCGTGGCGCTGGTCGTTATGTATCTGACGATTTCCGTCGCTGTTTCGCGCTTGAGTGTGAAGCAGTAAAACGTGTTCGTAATGATATGGGCTTAGATAATGTTGAGGTGATGATCCCATTTGTTCGTACTGTACGCCAAGCTGAAGAAGTTATTGAAGAATTAGCGACTAACGGTTTGAAACGTGGTGAGAATGGCTTAAAAGTGATTATGATGTGTGAAATTCCATCAAATGCTTTACTAGCGGATAAATTCTTAGAACATTTTGACGGTTTCTCTATCGGCTCTAACGACATGACCCAATTAACATTAGGTCTTGATCGAGATTCGGGGGTGGTATCTTCACTGTTTGATGAGCGTAATGATGCAGTGAAAGCATTATTATCAATGGCAATTCAAGCGGCTAAACGTAATGGTAAATATGTGGGTATTTGTGGTCAAGGGCCTTCTGATCATGAAGACTTTGCACAGTGGTTAATGGAAGAGGGAATTGATAGTTTATCTTTAAATCCAGATACCGTAATTAAAACGTGGGTAAAATTAGCACAATAAAATTAATATCATTATAAATAAAAAGCTCACAAAATAATGTGAGCTTTTTTTATACAATTATTAAATAATAGGTAAAAAAAAAGCCTATCATGGGCTGACAGGCAAAGACTACACACAGCAATATTTTATATTCTTTAATTCCGCCAATTAATCTATAAATATGAAAGGCGAAATCATTAATTCGTTGAAACATTTGTTTCGTTGATATTTATATTAAGAGAAATGCGTTAATTATGCTCTAAGAATTATCTCAATAAAAATAATATTGGCCTATTTCAAAGTGAATATAACTTGCTGGTAACAAAAGGGTTTAAAAAAATGTAATTTGTTTCAAATTGTAAGTTTGAATATAAAAATATAATAATTCATTCCTAAATTGATAATCTTTATTAAACTTTAGTCTATTATTTTTAGAGCATGTAAGTAGCTACACTTACATGCTCCATTATTATTTATTCTTTCTCAATAAAATTTTTATTCATAAATTCTACTGTTTCAGTGAGATCAGGATTAGGTTTTGGTACTTCATTAATCCATGCGTTTAATAAACTATGTGCAACAGCAAGAACAACCGGGCCAATAAATAATCCAATCATTCCTAATGTCAAAATGCCACCAATAACTCCCGTTAGAATTAATACCATCGGTAAATCGGCCCCCATTTTGATTAAATAAGGTCGTAATACGCCATCCATGGTTGCAACCGCACCGCCCCAAATCACCATAACAATGCCCCAAGTCGTATCACCCGTCCAAAATAACCATAAAACGGAGGGGACGAGTACTAATAAAGGGCCTATTTGAGCAAGGCAACAAATAAACATAATAACGGTTAATACTGTAGCATAAGGGACTCCAGATACAGCAAGACCAATACCACCGACAATAGCTTGAATTAAGGCAGTTAAAACTACACCTAGCGCTACTGCGCGAATAGACATTGATGCCAATAAAATAGCAGCATCACCTCGTTGGCCTGCCAAACGAATAGCAAAGTGGCGCAACCAAGATACTACATTTTCACCTTGTAAAAATAGCAAGCCTGAAAATAGCAACATCACCCCCAAATGCAGGGCAAATCGACCAATATTTAAGGCTTGAGCAAAAAACCAATTTGCGGCTTGTCCAACATAAGGTTGGATTTTTGTGATTAACGCATTACCGCCAGAAACGAGAATAGAGTGCCATGTATCATAAAGTTTGCTCCCAATCATCGGGATATCATTAAGCCATAATAATTGAGGTGGTTGAATATTCGAAGGTGATTTAGCTAACTCAATCAATGGCGCACTATTATCAATAACACTACTAATTAATAAAATAATAGGGATAACAAAGATCAGTAATATCAAGATCATCATTATCATGGTAGATAGCCAACGATATTTTACCCGTTTTTCAATAATCAATAGTAAAGGCCATGTAGCAACAACAATCATTCCAGCCCAAATAAAACCTACAATAAAAGGGGTAAGTATCCAAAAACTGGCGATAATAAAAAAAGAAATAAAAAGAACAGTGAATAAAACTTTGGGTATATCTGTATGGATCTGCGGTTTTTCCATGGTTTTAAATCCCTACACGAATAAAAATGCTAGAAGCAGATGAATAAACATTGCAAATATCACGTTGTTTATATCACTACGCAATTTGCCAGAATTGTATGATAAGGTGAACAGGTATCGGTCTGAAAGTACAAAATGAGGAAAAGTACCTTTCAGTATCCCTTTCAACATCAAAAATTAAGCAATGTGGACTATTAGATTAAAGAGCTATAACAAATGATCCCACGTATATCGCAAGCACCGCAAGTTAGTGAACTCACAACAGAATTTCTTGATACTCTTCGAAAAAATGGCTTCACCGGTGATATCTCCAGCAGTTATGCTGACAGACTCACTATGGCAACAGATAATAGTATTTACCAGTTATTGCCACAGGCGGTGGTTTTTCCTCGCTCAACGGCTGACGTCACTATTGTTGCTCGCCTGGTTGATGAATCCAAATTTCACTCGCTTTCTTTGACACCGAGAGGTGGAGGTACCGGAACCAATGGGCAGGCATTGACTGATGGTATCGTGGTCGATTTATCTCGTTATATGAAACGAATTATCGAGATAAACCCAGAAGAACGCTGGGTTAAAGTTGAAGCAGGTGTAATAAAAGATGAACTAAACCTTTTTTTAAAACCCTATGGTTTCTTTTTTGCACCAGAACTTTCTACTAGTAACCGTGCCACATTAGGTGGGATGATTAATACGGATGCGTCAGGGCAAGGTTCTATGGTTTACGGTAAAACCTCTGACCACGTTCTTGGCGTTAGAGCTGTATTGCTAGGAGGAGAACTCCTTGAAACACGAGCCATGGATACTGCATTAGCCGAGAACATTGCACAAGAAAGCTCTGCTATCGGTAAAGTTTATCGAACGGTTTTATCCCGTTGCAAAGCGCAACGGAAACTTATTCTTGAAAAGTTCCCTAAATTGAATCGGTTTTTAACGGGTTACGATCTGCGCCATGTTTTTAGTGATGACATGAAACGTTTTGATTTAACACGGATCTTAACGGGGTCAGAAGGTACACTGGCGTTTATTACAGAAGCAACTTTAGATATTACACCTATCCCTAAACAGCGTAGTTTAGTCAATGTAAAATATGACTCTTTTGATTCTGCATTGCGTAATGCCCCTTTTTTAGTTAAAGCCAACGCACTTTCTGTTGAAACCGTTGATTCTAAAGTATTAAATCTTGCTCGTGAAGATATTGTGTGGCACTCCGTCAAAGAATTGATCACCGATATACCTAATAAAGATATGCAAGGGCTTAATATTGTTGAATTTGCGGGTGACGATGAAGTATTGATTCATTCTCAAGTCACATCATTATGCCAACGATTAGACTCATTAATGAAAGAAGGGCAAGGGGGAGTTATTGGTTATCAAGTGTGTCATGAGTTAGCGGATATTAACCGTATTTATGCCATGCGTAAAAAGGCTGTGGGTTTATTAGGTAATGCCAAAGGACAAGCCAAACCTATTCCTTTTGTGGAAGATACCTGTGTACCACCAGAACATCTGGCTGATTATATTACAGAGTTTAGGGCATTGCTCGATAGGCACCAGCTTCATTATGGCATGTTTGGCCACGTTGATGCAGGTGTATTGCACGTAAGACCTGCACTTGATATGTGCGATCCACAACAAGAATTATTGATGAAATCTATCTCAGATGACATTGTCACGTTAACCGCTAAATATGGCGGTTTGCTTTGGGGTGAACACGGGAAAGGCTTTAGAGCGCAATACAGCCCCGAATTTTTTGGTGAAACGCTCTATCACGAACTTCGTCAAATAAAAACGGTGTTCGATCCTCGAAATAGGCTTAATCCTGGAAAAATCTGCCCTCCGTTAGAGGTCGATGAACCAATGAAACAAGTCGATACTGTTAAACGAGGCACGTTTGATCGCACTATCCCTTTATCTGTCCGTCAAGATTTTAAAGGAGCTTTAGACTGTAATGGCAATGGGCTTTGTTTTAATTTTGATGCGAAGAGCCCTATGTGTCCTTCAATGAAAATTAGCGGACAACGCATTCATTCACCTAAAGGGCGAGCCACACTTGTACGAGAATGGTTACGATTATTAACCGAGCAAGGTGTTAGCCCAAAACAACTTGAATCTAGTTTTGAGAACAATAAATCTAGTTTAAGAAGTTTGATAGAGAAAACACGTAATACATGGAAAGCAAAACGCGGGGAATATGATTTTTCACATGAAGTGAAAGCAGCAATGAACGGTTGTTTGGCTTGTAAAGCGTGTTCGACTCAGTGCCCGATTAAAATTGATGTACCCTCGTTTCGTTCTAAGTTTACTGAACTTTATCACCAGCGCTATTTAAGGCCATTAAAAGATCATATTGTTGCGAATGTTGAGCTAACAACACCCATTATGGCTAAAGCGCCGGGGTTCTTTAACTTTTTTATGAAGCAACCATTGGTACAGTCATTGAGTAAACATACGATAGGCATGATTGATTTACCGTTGCTGTCATCGCCAACATTAAAACAGCTATTAGCTGGGCATCATGCTCTAGATATGACGTTAGAAGATTTAGAATGCTTATCGGATAAGCAACGGAGTCATTATGTGTTGGTGGTGCAAGATCCCTTTACCAGTTATTACGATGCAAAAGTGGTTGCAGATTTTATTAAACTAATTGAAAAGATTGGATTTAAACCTGTTTTACTGCCATTTTCCCCTAATGGTAAGGCACAACATATTAAAGGTTTTTTACAGAAATTTAGTAAAACAGCGCAAAAAACGTCAACTATGCTTAATCGGATTGCAAAACTAGGCATTCCAATGGTGGGCGTTGATCCCGCATTAGTACTTTGCTATCGCGATGAATATCGAGAAATACTGGGTGATAAGCGTGGTGATTTTAATGTTCAACTTGTTCATGAATGGTTAAGTAAATTAGTTTCTGAGCCAATATCAGTTCGTGATGATGCTGAAAAATGGTATCTTTTCGGACACTGTACAGAAGTGACAGCTCTACCACAAAGCATGAAACAGTGGCAGGCTATTTTTCAACGTTATGGGCAACAACTCGAATTTGTGAGTACGGGATGTTGTGGAATGGCGGGTACTTATGGACATGAACTGAACAATTATGAAAACTCGTTGGGTATTTACCAACTCTCATGGGGTAATGCATTAAAAACATTGCCAACAATGCGTTGTTTAAGCACCGGGTATTCATGTCGTAGCCAGGTAAAACGTATTGATAATATTGAGCTAAAACACCCATTACAAGCACTTTTGGAGATCATGCCATGATATGGAAACGTGAAACGACTATCGAGCATCTTAATCATATTGGGCAAAACAATATGATGAGCTATTTAGGTATTGAATTAACATGTCTTGGTGATGATTATCTTGAAGGTACCATGCCAGTTGATCATCGTACAAAACAACCTTTAGGGCTTTTACATGGTGGTGCTTCCGTTGTTTTAGCTGAAACACTGGGATCAGTTGCTGGGTATCTTTGTACTGAAGGCGAACAGAAAATTGTGGGTTTAGAAATTAATGCTAACCATATTCGTTCAGCCAGAGAAGGCAAGGTGAGAGGAGTATGTAAACCTATTCATTTAGGTCGTTCTCATCAAGTTTGGTCAATAGAAATATTTGATGATGAAAATCGTCAAGTATGTATTTCAAGATTAACCACATCGGTTATTTCTTAAGAAAGTAAAAAGTCAAACGCACAAAGTGAAATACTCGCTTTGTGCGTTTTTTGTATTTATAGGTAATGTGAAAAAAAAGAACAAAAATAGAGAACGAAAATAAAAATTATTCTTTATTTAAATTTTATTTTTAATGATAATCATTATCTTCATAATAAAAGAAAAGATGTTCACAATGTTAACTATTTCAAAATTCAACACCACAATATTATTAATCGCAGGTTTAGTACTCACCGGATGTGATAATAATTCTGCCTCTGAAACTAATAATATAAGTAATATTCCTGTACAAACTGTTTCTGGTTTTAATATGACGTATCCCACAGTATTTTCAATGAGCAGAGAAGATACTGAAAACTATTTTAAGATGTTGCCTGATAATGTGCAGGACGTTACAACAGAAATGATAGTTTATAAATCACAACCTATTTGTGATCTATCAGAGGTTCGTCTGGTTTATTTTAAAATGATCGATGCAATGACTTATGATGTTGATGCTGGCGCACAAGGCATCATTGATAATATTGCGGCAATAGATGGCATGAATGAAATTTTAACATCAATAAAACCATTAACGATTTCAAATGTTGAAAGTCGACATGTCCTTTTTGAAGGAAAATATGCAAAAGAGAATGTGAGCTATGAAGGTATTTTAGCGGCAGATCTTAAAACGAATCGAGTATGGCAACTGCAATTAATTAGTAATTTCAATAGCCAATCGAACAAACAAAAAAACATTCAAACTCTTGAATGTACAGACAAATATATTCAAACTATCACTATTAATAAATAACATCGAAGAGCACACAAACCAATAAGAGGTCATCACATAAGTGGTGCTATCTTATCCCTCATCAAAGCATAAAAATGAATGTGAGTAGGCTCAATAAGCTAGTTGTAAAAACACACTTTTATGCTTTTTTCTCTAAATTTCAGTGATAACATATAAAGTGTATTTATTTTGCAACTTATATGCGTATTGTGCGAAATATAAGAAAAATTAAAAGTTTTATTTTTTAGAATGAAAAAATATAAAAGTGTTATATTACATTGCGTTAACATATGTTGTTAACAAAATAAGTGCAAAAATAGAACAAAAAATACACATTTACAGAATATCCTTTCAAAAGACATGGTTGAAGTGATAAGGGTTATCATTACCATTAGTGTCAGGAAAGATATCAATCTCCTTTCGAAATGAGGTTAGTAATGACAAACAACGTTGAAACATTTTCTCTTAATGAGACTGCTTGGCAAGGTATTGTACTAACAGATAACGCAGCAAAACATATTTGTCATTTAGTTGAGAAAAATCCTGAAAAACAGGGGCTTTCCTTAAATATCAAACCCTCTGGTTGTACTGGGTATGGTTATGTTATTGAACTCGCTACAGGTCCCAGTGAAGACGACATTGTTTATGAACATAATGGCGCAAAATTGTTTGTTTCATTGAAAGCAATGCCATTCATCGATGGGCTTGTTGTTGATTATGTTCGTGAAGGACTTAATCAAATGTTTAAATTTAATAATCCTAAAGCTCAAAACGTCTGCGGATGTGGTGAGAGCTTTGGGGTATAACATAGTGAAGTTAGATTATGTCTCAGAGCAATGTTGAAATTGGTGATGAAGTTCAGGGATGGCTAAGTGATCATCACTATAAAGAAGGTTTTTATACCGATATCTCAACCGATGCCTTAGAAAAAGGGTTAAATGAAGCGGTTGTGCGTGCAATATCGGCAAAAAGAAATGAACCAGAATGGATGCTGGAATTTCGTTTAGATGCTTATCGCCATTGGTTAGAAATGGAAGAACCGCATTGGTTAAAAGCGGATTATCCAGCACTTAATTATCAGGATTATAGTTATTATTCAGCACCATCTTGTAGTTCATGTTGTGCTAATGGTAGTTGTGCTAGTGATACAAATGAAGCGGTGGCGGATGATAAACAAGTTGCACAAGATTATTTAACCAAAGAAGTCGAAGATGCCTTCAATCAACTAGGCGTGCCTGTAAGAGAAGGGCAAGCGGTTGCCGTTGATGCGATTTTTGACTCGGTTTCTGTTTCAACGACATATCGTGAAGAACTTGCTGAACATGGCATTATTTTCTGCTCATTTAGTGAAGCTATTCAAGAATATCCTGATTTAGTGCGCCAATATTTAGGGACTGTTGTTTCAAGTCATGATAACTATTTTGCCGCACTGAATGCCGCGGTCGCGTCTGATGGTACTTTTGTCTATATTCCCAAAGGGGTACGTTGCCCTATGGAGTTATCGACTTATTTCCGTATCAATGCGGCACAAACAGGTCAATTTGAACGAACTATTCTGGTCGCTGATGAAGGCAGTTATGTCAGTTATATCGAAGGTTGTTCAGCTCCCGTTCGCGACAGTTATCAACTTCACGCCGCTGTAGTTGAAGTCATTATCCATAAAGATGCCGAAGTAAAATATTCTACGGTACAAAACTGGTTCTCTGGTGGCGATAGTGAAGGGGGGATCCTTAACTTTGTGACTAAGCGTGCTATCTGCGAAGGTGAAAACGCCAAAATGTCATGGACGCAATCAGAAACAGGTTCTGCAATCACATGGAAATACCCAAGTGTAATTTTAAAAGGGGATAATTCTACTGCTGAATTTTTCTCGGTTGCCTTAACTAACGGTAATCAACAAGCAGATACCGGCACTAAAATGATCCATATTGGTAAAAATACCAAATCAACCATTATCTCTAAAGGTATCTCAGCGGGTAAAAGTCAAAATAGTTACCGTGGACTTGTAAAAGTGCTCCCTGGTGCTAAAAATGCCCGTAACTTCACACAATGTGATTCCATGTTAATTGGTACGCAGTGTGGTGCACATACCTTCCCATATGTTGAGGTAATGAATAACTCTGCCCAGCTTGAACACGAAGCGACAACGTCACGCATTGGTGAAGATCAACTGTTTTATTGTCGTCAGCGTGGATTAAGTGAAGATGATGCAATCTCAATGATTGTAAACGGATTTTGTAAAGATGTATTCTCAGAATTACCGCTGGAATTTGCTGTAGAAGCACAAAAATTATTAGCAATCAGCTTAGAACATAGCGTTGGTTAAGCATTAACCAAATTCTGGGTATAAAGATACCGAAGGCATATATTATGTTAGATATTAAAAATTTACATGTCAGTGTTGAAGGCAATAAAATCCTCAAAGGACTAGATTTGCAAGTGCGTGCAGGTGAGGTTCATGCGATTATGGGACCCAATGGTTCAGGTAAAAGCACCTTATCAGCAACACTTGCTGGCCGTGAAGAATATGAAGTCGATGAAGGTTCTATCACTTTTAAAAATAAAGATTTATTAGAGTTAGAACCTGAAGATCGTGCGGGTGAAGGTATTTTTATGGCGTTTCAATACCCTGTTGAAATTCCCGGTGTTAGCAATCAGTTTTTCTTGCAATCTTCAGTGAATGCGGTAAGAGAATATCGTGGGCAAGAACCATTAGATCGCTTTGATTTTGAAGATTTTATTGAAGATAAAATCAAGTTGCTGGATATGCCACAAGATTTATTAACACGCTCAGTCAATGTGGGATTTTCTGGTGGTGAGAAAAAACGTAACGATATTTTGCAAATGGCTGCGTTAGAGCCTGAACTATGTATTTTAGATGAAACCGACTCAGGCCTTGATATCGACGCATTAAAAATCGTGTCTCAAGGTGTTAACAGCCTGCGTGATGGTAAACGTGCATTTATCGTTGTAACACACTACCAACGTATTCTTGATTATATTAAACCTGATTTTGTGCATGTGCTTTATCAGGGAAAAATCATTAAATCAGGTGATTTTTCATTGGCGCAAAAATTGGAGGAACAAGGTTATGGCTGGCTTATTGACCCTCAATGAAAAGCGTGAAAAACAGCGTCAAGTTGAACAGCGTAATCAACAAGCATTAAAAGTATTTTCGTCTTTATATCATCAACGTAAAGGTGACGATAATCTCAACGCTCGTAATCATTGGTTGCAAGTTGAGAAAATAGGTTTCCCTGCTTATCGCCATGAAGATTGGCATTATACGCCTTTAGAAGAAACGCTAAGCCAACGCTATCAACAGTTGCCACCTTTTGAGGTGCAAAGTTTAATAGCTAAACACGCATTATCTTTTGATTGCTACCGTATTGTTATGGTGAATGGTACATTTTCACCAATAGAAAGCAGTAAAGATTTTGGTCCTTATCAAGTCACTTTACTTGATAACCAAAGTGAATTACCTAAAGCGGTAAATAGTGAAATCTTCCTGCATTTAGTTGAAAGTTTAGCGCCACATCCTTTGCTTATTACCCTGAAAAACGGTGTTATTGCGGATAAACCGCTTTATATCCTCAATATTACTCAGGGGGATCAAAGTGCTGAGGTAAATAGTGCAAATTATCGTTTTCATCTTGATGTTGGTGCAAATACCCAGATGCAAGTGGTAGAGCACTATATTAGCAGTGAGAGTGAAAACCGTCATTTTACAGGAGCAAGATTAACGGCAACGATCGGCGATAATGCCTCTTTTAACCATATCAAATTAAGTTTTGAAAATGCAGAAAGTCAGCACTTTGCACACAACGATCTCACAATAGGTCGTGATGCTCGAGTTAATAGTTATGCTTTCTTATTGGGGGCTAAACTTAGTCGTCATCATACTAGCTCTGCGCTAAAAGGTGAAAATACAGCGCTTTCGATGAATAGTGTTGTATTACCTAAAGCCGATGAAATTGCTGATACCCGTACATGGTTGGTTCATGGTGAGAAAAATTGCCAAAGTCGCCAACTGCATAAAAGCATTGCAATGGATGCAGGAAAAGCCGTATTTAACGGGATGATCACGGTAACACCTCAAGCATTAAAAACAGATGGTCAAATGACTAATAACAATCTGTTGCTGGGCGAAAAAGCACAAATCGATACTAAACCTCAACTTGAAATTTATGCTGATGATGTGAAATGTAGCCATGGTGCTACTGTAGGTCGAATTGATGATGAACAGTTGTTCTATCTGCGCTCGCGTGGCATTTCTTTAAGTGATGCCCGTAAAATGATCATTCATGCGTTTGCGGCCGAATTAACTGAATCACTAGAAAATAGCGTGATTAAATCCCTTGTATTAGACAGGATTAATCAGCGCTTATTAGAGGTGTAAAATAAGGCATTATGACGCATTCCATTGAAAAAGCGCGAGATGATTTTCCAATTCTTTCACAACAAGTGAAAGGAAAACCTTTGGTTTATCTCGATAGTGCCGCAAGTGCTCAGAAACCGGCTTGCGTCATTGAACATGAAAAACAATTTGCCTTAACACAATATGCCGCGGTTCACCGTGGCATTCACACATTAAGTGCAAATGCGACAACGTTAGTTGAAAATGTCCGTAAAAAAGCCTGTGATTTTTTAGGTGCCAATAGTGAAGAAGAGATAGTCTTTGTTAAAGGCACAACGGAAGGGATCAACCTAATTGCGAACGTTTATAGTCAACGATTTTTGAATGATGGTGATAATATCATCATCACAGAAATGGAACATCACGCAAATATTGTTCCGTGGTATATGTTAGCAAAACAGTATGGCTTTAATGTTCGTGTGTTACCGTTGTTGCAAGACGGCACGCTCGATTTTGCTCAATTGCCTCACTTAATTGATGAGCGAACCAAATTACTCAGCCTAACTCATCAATCAAATGTATTGGGCACAGTGAATCCAGTCGCTCAAATTATTCGTGATGCTCGTCAATATGCAATTGAGCAAGGTGGTGAATTACATATATTGCTTGATGGTGCGCAAAGTGCAATGCATCAATCCATCAATGTTTCACAACTTGATTGTGACTTCTTTGTTTGTAGTGGACATAAACTTTATGGGCCCACAGGAATTGGCTTGTTATACGGTAAAAAAGCCGTACTCGATGAATTACCACCTTGGGAAGGTGGTGGTGCAATGATAAAACATGTCCATATCAATGGTGATATTACCTATGCGGATGCGCCTTGGCGTTTTGAAGCAGGTACGCCTAACATTATGGGGATGATTGGCTTAGGTGCAGCATTAGATTATCTTTCAAATTTGGGCATGAAAAATATTGCGGAATATGAAAATAGTATAATGGAGTATGCACAAGAGCAGCTACAAAAAGTGAAGTCCTTAACGCTATATGGCAATGATTCTCGCCAAGGTGTAATAGCCTTTAATTTAGGGAAACATCACGCTTATGATGTGGGGGCTTTTCTTGATAATTATGGTATTGCTATCCGTACTGGGCATCATTGTGCTATGCCAATTATGGATTATTATCAGGTTCCTGCAATGTGTCGCGCATCTCTAGGGTTATATACCAATAAAAATGATATAGATGCACTGGTTAATGCGCTATTGCGTGTCGAAATGCTATTAGATTAAAGATTAAAACAAAGAGGTTATTCATGGCAGTTGCTAATTTGCCAGATGAAGCAAAATTATTACGTAATTTCTCTCGTTGTCAGGATTGGGAACAACGTTATCTTTATATGATGGAGCTAGGTGAGCGCCTTCCTCCTTTAACAGATGAACAACGTATTTCAGCTAATTTTATTGAAGGTTGTCAAAGCCAAGTTTGGATTGCAGTTTCTCTTAATGAGAATAAGCAACTTATTCTTGCTGGTGATAGCGATGCTGGCATTGTTAAAGGGTTAGTTGCTTTGGTTATTATCCTATTTCAAGGTAAAACAATCGAGCAAGCGTTAGCAACAGATGTAAAACATTATTTCTCATCCTTAGCACTGGATAGTCACTTAACGCCTTCTCGAACACAAGGTTTACATGCGATGGTAACAACGTTGATTAAGCGTTTTTCAGAATACGCTGTCGCGTAAATATTACCTGGATCCTGATTAATGATCTAAACTGACTGATATATGAATAACATAACAATGATAATGTTATCATCATAATAGTCAGTTTATTTTATTTATAACACACGGGATAAACGATGAAAAAATGGTTAACTTTCTTGGGTGCATCGCTACTAGGGATGAGTAGTCACTTATCTTATGCGACAGAATATCTACTACCTGCTGATGGCCAGCGTATTATTGGTGAAAATTTTTCATATATAGTTCCCGATGATAAACGCTCATTAGAGGCTATTGCGTCCGAATACCAAGTGGGATTGCTCAATATGATGGAAGCGAATCCTGGTATTGATCCTCTTTTGCCTGATGCAGGTAAAACCTTAACAATCCCATTGCAGATGATTTTGCCTGATACCATACATAAAGGCATTGTTATTAATCTTGCTGAACTGCGCCTTTATTATTATCCAAAAGAGGGTGGAACCGTTGATGTTTACCCGATTGGAATTGGCCAATTAGGGCGAGAAACACCTGAGATGGTGACATCGATTTCTCAATTAATTAAAGATCCCACTTGGACACCAACGGCTAATATTCGTAAAAATTATGCGGCAAAAGGGATAACATTGCCTGCTGTTGTTCCTGCTGGTCCTGAAAACCCTATGGGGGCTTATGCATTAAGGTTGGCGCATAGTCGAGGCGAATACCTTATTCATGGAACTAACGCTGATTTTGGTATTGGTTTAAGAGTGAGCTCAGGCTGTATCCGTTTACGCCCAAATGATATTGAGACCTTATTTAACGTGGTACCTAAAGGGAGTCGAGTCCAGGTTATCAATAAACCGATTAAATTTACTGAAACCGCAGACGGTAGACAGTTTATTGAAGTTCATCAGCCACTATCACGTAATGAAGATGACGATCCGCAAACCATGCCTCTTACATTCACAAAGCAATTTAATGCTTGGTATGAGAGTGACAAGGTTAATAAAGATAAAGCTGATGCAGAGCTTATTCGACGCTCGGGTATTCCGGTAGAGGTTACTGCTTACTAGTCAGTGAGGATGATACTATTAAAAACAAAACAGGTGCTTTAGGCGGCTGTTTTGTTTTAGGTTTCAAAAAAATAAAAAAAGACTTCTTTATAAAATCAATAGTGCTAAAAATACCTTACCATCAAAATGTTTTCTATTGATAATAAGGGAGTTTAATGAAAGTTTCAGTTAATAATGAACACATAATAAAAGAAAATCGTAATATCACTCCTAGCATTGGAGATGGTTTAAGTGGACTATTTAATAATTTATCTCAGGTGAAAAATAGCTGTAAAGCGTTTTTAATTGGAGATGAAAAGCTAAAAAGTAAAAATATTCAATCAATGTGCGATGAGATCCTTCAACGATTCATTCCCAAAGAGGGAACTAGGGAATATGAGTTAATTGAAATAGAGGCTTTGCCGGATATGGCTAGTTCTAGAATATCCTACACAAAATCTTCAAAATCAGTGACAGAGCTGTTTAATATCCTAGAAAATGAACTCAAAAAAATAAGTGGTATGGATTATACTGTGCTGACATTAGCTCAAAAAAAATATGTTAATAAAATTATAGATACATTTAAGGAATTATTTATTCAAGCTAATAAAAATATCAAAGTTGGCTCAAGCCTAGCAACGAATTATAATTTAATTGCTCATATAAAAGCCCTTAATACCGATAAATTTACCAATAAGCAATAACCTTATAAAAACCAAAGCCCTAACATAATGTTAGGGCTTTGCTATTAATGCTGACCTAAAGCGTTTTAGCTTATAGGCTGGTGGTGAGTCAACTTACTTTTTATAAGTAGTAACTTGGTTATCTAAACGCTGATTTGCACGAGCTGCTTCGTCGTAAGCTGATTTCGCTTCAGCACGAGCAGATTGTACATCACTACTTAGTTGTTGAACTTGAGAATTCAGGCTACTTACATCAGAAGAGATTTGATCTAACTGTGCATTATTACTAGAAGAACAACCTGCTAATAAGCCTGAAGCCAGAATTACTGCACCTAGTACAAGTTTCGCTTTCATAGTTACAACCTCTATTATTAATTTGTGTAAAGGAACAAGTAGCATTTATATGAAGCCATTAATAAGTATGGCACAGATATAAGAAAATGCTGGATTTATTTACCATACTCTACTTACTCATTAACTGAACAATAGAAAAAATAACACCTAAAAGGCAAATATTCAGTACAAAAAATGCGTGTTATTTCACAAAAGATTTTTATTCATAAAAGTCTGATAGAAAAACATTTTATCTGTACTGTTTTATTCTTGCTCATGTTTATAGCTATAAATCACCTTCTAAATTTACTTTTATGAAAACGGGCTCTGCTTCATTTTTAAATGCTTCAAGCGTAAATTTTCGGAAGTTGAGATTGTTATACCCTCTAAAAAAGAGTATTCCTCGTTCTAAATCGGTGAGCGTTGTCCACACTGAAAATTCACTGGTATGAAGCGCTTTCAACGTGTCATGGCCTAGTAATGGATCGATTGTGGAATTTTTAGGGCGATCGAAACGGTTCATGATATGAGCTAATTCAACAAGTTGTGTGTCTGGATCAGCAACTTGGTGATAATATGTTGTATAGTAAACCGCACGAATAAATCTATCGACAGAAGTATCAGAGCTTGGTAAGGAAGCTAAAGCAATCCCACTATCTGGTTGTTTGACCTTTATATTTCCCAATGTGTTGGTGGAAATATTAACATTAGAAAGGTGAGTATAATTATTTAAGTTAGTAAGATGCCATGGAAATATTGGACCATTGGTCATGCAATAAGTTGGATTATCATAAATATGCAATGTGCCTTTTGAAATCTCAACAACAATGCACGCTCCCGTTTTATCATAAAAAGCGTAATGGAAAGGGCTGGGCAAATTGCGTAAAAGTAATAGTTTTTGTGACCAAAAAGCTGTTTTCGGAATGGCTTGTCTTAACTCTTCAACGGTTGCATATTGTGCTAAAGCCCATTCACCGATTGCCGCAATAGGTACGGACGTTGCGTAATCTTGCGGAGGAATATCATCTAGCTTTGAATCAGGAAGCATATTCAAGCTAAAAGAGAGCCCTTGTGTATTGACTCCCTCAAGCACGTCTTTTGTTCCTTCTAAATTAATTGGTGCTGTAATGGCGATAAAAGGGTATTTGACGGCATATTTTAATCCTGGTGTACCATCAGGAGCATTTTGTTGGAATGTGTGAGCTTTAGGATAATATGCAAATATTGAAGCAGGTTTATCTGCTGAAAACTCCATTGTTCTACCGTGATAAATGCGATTTTTCTTATCTTTAATCGCGAGCGTGGTACAAGCGAATACTCGATTATCAATGTTATTTTCTGGCATAGTTTATTCCTAATAAATTAATTCAGTATGTATGATACAAATGAGATCCATGTATAAATACAGTTATAATACAGATTATTGATTACAGCCATTTCCATAAAATATTTTTTTAATATATTGTCACTTTTATATTTAACCAAACATCAATATCTTAGGAAAAATAGGTAAATACAAAATGAATCTTTTTGGCTCAGTAAGGTGAGTTTTTTTATTATGTAAATGTTTTTTTTATGATAATGAAGTGTTTTTGTGTTGATTTTTAATATCAATAATTTTCATTATGGTAACATATTGTACCAAAAAATGATTTAAATTGAAACAAAGTATCATGTGAATTATCAGATCTAAAATTAAATTTGAATTTCATTTCTCACTTTTTATATTGTTGACTATCTTTAATAAATAAGCGTTACACCTATTCATTTCTTATTATATTTATTTTAGTAGGGTATTAATATGAAAAACAAATCATCAAATTATAATGAACTAGATGATATATATGCATCTCTCAACCTTTCTCAATCCTTACCTAAAACAAAAATCCCGCAGAAAGAAAATAATCCACGTAACGTTTTTAATGCTGTCCGTGATGAATTAATGTTAGATGGCAACTCAAGACAAAATTTAGCGACATTTTGCCAAACTTGGGTTGACGATGAAATACGCGATTTAATGGATCTTTCTATTGATAAAAATATGATAGATAAAGATGAATATCCGCAAACAGCTGAAATTGAAAATCGTTGTGTTCATATGTTAGCTGATTTGTGGTCTTCGCCTGATGCATTAAATACGCTAGGTTGTTCTACTATTGGTTCATCAGAAGCTGCAATGTTAGGTGGTCTAGCATTAAAATGGCAATGGCGTAAAAAACGTATTGCACAAGGAAAACCAACAGATAAACCGAACTTGATTTGTGGTCCTGTTCAAATTTGTTGGCATAAATTCGCTCGTTATTTTGATGTGGAATTAAGAGAGATCCCTTTAGAGGGAGATCGTTTAATGATGAGTCCAGAAGAGGTCATTAAACGTGTGGATGAAAATACTATTGGGGTTGTACCAACTTTAGGAGTTACTTTTACCTGTACCTATGAGCCTGTTAAAGCGGTTCATGACGCATTAGATAAACTGCAAAAAGAAACAGGTTTAGATATACCAATTCACGTTGATGGCGCAAGTGGTGGCTTTTTGGCTCCTTTTTGTGCACCCGATATTGAATGGGATTTCCGTTTACCACGAGTAAAATCTATTAATGCTTCAGGGCATAAATTTGGTTTGGCGCCATTAGGTGCAGGTTGGGTTGTTTGGCGTGAAGCAAAAGATCTGCCTGAAGAGCTTATCTTTAATGTGAACTACTTAGGCGGTAACATGCCTACTTTTGCGCTGAATTTCTCACGCCCTGGCGGGCAAATTATTGCTCAATACTATAACTTCTTACGTTTAGGCCGAGAAGGTTATACAAAAATTCATAACGCTTGCTACTCAACAGCACAATATTTAGCAAGGGAAATTGAAAAGTTAGGTCCTTTTGAAATGATATTTAGTGGTGATTGTAAAGAAGGTATCCCAGCATTAGCATGGAAACTAAAAAAAGACGCTAAAGTCACTTATTCTTTATACGATATTGCAGATAAATTACGTAGTCGCGGTTGGCAAGTTCCTGCTTATTCCATGCCTGCCAATCGTGAAGATTTAGTGATCCAACGTATTTTAGTTCGTCATGGTGTCAGCCTAGATCTTGCCTCATTATTAATTGATGATTTCAAACGTACGCTAGAATACTTTGATAAACACCCGGTAAGCAATCCTTTATCAGCAGAAGATGGTAGTGGTTTTAACCATAGTTAATTCTGTTCATTTTGAGGTTGAGGATCGTTATCCATTCTCAACCTCCTTCTAGATAATAATTACAGTGTAATTATTTTTCTGAATAAATTTCAGGAGGATTGTATGGTTACATCATCAACAAACTCAGCACCCAAACAACTTACATTAGTCGGTTTTTTTGCTATTACCGCTTCGATGGTAATGGCGGTATATGAATATCCAACTTTTGCAACATCTGGTTTTAGTCTTGTTTTCTTCTTACTTTTAGGTGGATTATTATGGTTTATTCCTGTTGCATTATGTGCAGCTGAAATGGCGACAGTAGAAGGTTGGCAAGAAGGAGGGGTATTCGCTTGGGTATCAAATACATTAGGTGAGCGTTGGGGATTTGCAGCTATTTCTTTTGGTTATCTGCAAATTGCTATTGGGTTTATTCCGATGCTTTACTTCGTATTAGGTGCACTTTCTTATATTCTTAATTGGCCTGAATTAAATACCGATCCAGTAATTAAAACCGTTGCAGCTTTAATCATTCTTTGGGTATTAGCATTTACCCAATTTGGCGGCACCAAATACACGGCATCTATTGCCAAACTTGGTTTTTTTGCTGGCATTTTATTACCTGCTTTAATTTTAATTATTTTAGCTGTCAGTTATTTGATGAGCGGAGCGCCATTAGCGATTGAAATAAGCACAAAAACTTTTTTCCCTGATTTTACCCAAATAGGGACATTAGTTGTTTTTGTTGCGTTCATTTTAAGCTATATGGGCGTAGAAGCTTCAGCAACCCATGTTAACGAGATGAAAAACCCGGGACGAGATTATCCAATTGCCATGTTCTTACTAATGATAGTGGCGATTTGTTTAAGTTCTATTGGGGGATTATCTGTTGCTGCGGTGATACCTAATAATGAAATTAACTTATCAGCAGGTGTCGTACAAACGTTCAGTGTTTTAGTCTCTCACTTCAGTAATACACTTGATTGGGCCGTTAGGATTATTGCTGCTTTATTATTGTTAGGGGTATTAGCAGAGATAGCGTCTTGGATTGTAGGACCTTCTCGAGGTATGTATGTTGCTGCTGAAAAAGGTATTTTACCGAAGTCGTTAGCGAAGGTGAATAAAAATGGGGTACCTGTTGCTTTAGTGATTTCTCAATTATTGATAACAAGTATTGCGATCATTATTCTGACTAATACCGGTGGTGGCGGTAATATGTCGTTCTTAATTGCTTTAGCCTTAACGGTCGTTATTTATCTGTGTAGTTATTTCATGCTTTTCTTAGGTTATATGCAACTTACTTGTAAACAAGCCGATAAAAAGCGAGCGTTTCGTATTCCTGGTGGTAAAAACGTTAAACTTCTTGTTGCAATGGCGGGTTTATTGCTCTCTATTATTGCGTTTGTGGTTTCTTTTTTCCCACCAAGCTCTTTACCGAACTCAAAAAGTGATGAAACTTACGTTACGTTGCTGATAGTCGGCTTTCTTATTATCTTTGCTTTACCATTTATTGTTTATGCGTGTCGTTCTAAACAAGGTAAACCAGCTAACAATATATCTTTAGTTCATATCAAAAGTCACAATGCACCAGCAGGGCATTTTTTTATTCATCCTCGTGCTCGTGCAACACATTATTTATTATTAAAAAATAGGGAAGAGACAGATAAGAATAACGTGTAACCAAAAAATAATAGGCAAAGGGAATTGCCATTAATCAATAATGCATTAAAAAAACACCACTTCAAATAGTGAAGTGGTGTTTTCAGTTGTAAAGCGATTAATTACAGAACGTGAACAGATGAAGTGTTTGTTGTACCACTATCAACTAGAGCACCGGTTACCATAACAACGCGCTCGCCAGCGTGAGCTAAACCACTTGCTAATGCAGCTTCTTTACCAATACGGTAGAAGTCATCAGTAGACGCGATTTCATTAACTAACTGAGTGGTAACACCTTTAACTAACAGCAACTGACGTGCAGTTTCTTCGTTGTTTGTTAGTGCTAAGATTGGTGCTGTTGGGAAATATTTACGGATAGAACGGGCCGATTTACCACCGAAAGTAGCAACAACAATCAGAGGCGCATCTAAATTTTCAGCCATTTCAACAGCGCCACGACAAACAGCTTCTGTTACGCGTAATTTAGCGCCAGTTTGTTTGTAATCAAGACGAGATTGCATGATACGATCTGTACGATCACAGATTGTTGCCATGATAGATACTGCTTCTACAGGATATTTACCTTTCGCACTTTCACCTGACAACATAACAGCATCAGTACCATCTAAGATAGCATTCGCAACGTCACCTGCTTCAGCACGAGTCGGGCGTGGGTTTTTGATCATTGAGTCTAACATTTGCGTTGCAGTGATAACCACTTTACGCGCAGCGTTACATTTTTCGATCATCATTTTTTGTGCAAAGATAACTTCTTCAACCGGGATTTCAACCCCTAAGTCACCACGAGCAACCATAATACCGTCAGAGGCTTCTAAAATCTCATCGAAATTATTTAAGCCTTCTTGGTTCTCAATTTTTGAGATGATCATGATGTTTTTGCCACCGTGTGCATTTAAGTGCGCACGCATCTCTTCAACATCAGAACGTTTACGAATAAATGAGGCCGCAACAAAGTCAACACCTTGTTCGCAACCAAAGATAAGATCTTGTTTATCTTTTTCTGCTAATGCAGGTAAACCGATAGAAACGCCTGGTAAGTTAACACCTTTATTTTCACCTAAGTCACCGTTGTTTAAGACTTCACAAACAACTTCAGTATCAGTCACTTTAGTGACTTTCATACCGATAAGACCATCATCAACTAAGACGGTGTTACCTACGGTTAAGTCTTTTGCGAAACCTTCATAAGTTACAGCTACGCGATCTTTGTTACCTACAACAGTTTTGTCTGTAGTAAAAGTAAAAGTTTGACCTGCAACTAAAGAAACATCGTTGCCACCTTCTAATTTGATGGTACGGATTTCAGGACCTTTAGTATCTAATAAGATAGCCGCTTTTTTGCCTGTTTTGGCACAAACATTACGCAGATTTTTGATACGGTTGCCATGCTCTTCATAGTCACCGTGAGAGAAGTTTAGACGCATAACATTCATGCCTGCGTCCAGTAATTGATTCAGTTTTTCTTCAGATTCGGTTTTTGGCCCGATGGTGCAAACAATTTTTGTCTTTTTCATGGCAGTCTATTTAATGGTTGTCTTGTAATGGATGAATAAGGATAAATGTCGCTGTTTCCTATAACAGTATCAATGGCACAAAACGGAATATACCAACTCATCGCGAATAGATAAGTTGCGCAACATGTTAATAGTTCAGCAACATCATAAAAATCTTGTCACTATTTTGTATCAAAGGTTGGTAGACATCTTACATTATAGTCTATCACAATTCATTTGTTCTGTTTTCTAAAGATGCCCGTAAATCAATACGCTGAAACCTTTCAACAAAATTATGTTGCGTATTATAGAGGTTAATTTCTATGAAGAAAATCGAAAAAAGGTAAATTTAAGTGATGTGATCAAAATACAGCACTGACTGCTTGTTTTTTAAACGTTTTGTTGCGCAATAAATTTTTGCAAGTTGAATTAATTATTTTGTAGGGTAGGTAAAATGAGTAAAAAATAGGGAATATAGAGAAATGGTGCGTCCAAGTGGACTCGAACCACCGACCCCCACCATGTCAAGGTGGTGCTCTAACCAACTGAGCTATGGACGCACTGTATTGAGATGTTGTTGAAAATAAATGGTGCGTCCAAGTGGACTCGAACCACCGACCCCCACCATGTCAAGGTGGTGCTCTAACCAACTGAGCTATGGACGCAATATCTATTCTGGGTAACAACGGGGACGAATATTAACGAGATGATTCCATTCTGGCAAGAGGAAAAACACAAATTTATATTCAACTGCTCGTATTTAAAGCTATTTGTTGATATTTGTGTCATTCTCTTGCCAAATTAACCGTTTTGTTTAACGCTCTGAGCGTAATAACACCACTTCATCAGATTGGCGTTGGATCCACCAAATGCGAGAACCCATCATAATTGCAGATGCAGTTAAGCCAAGAATAAAGCCAATCCAAAAACCAGCAGGTCCCATTGCTTCAACAAAGTAATCCGTACGACCCAATATATAACCCGAGGGTAGGCCAATGACCCAGTAGGCAATAAAGGTAATAAAGAAGATAGAGCGAGTGTCTTTATAACCTCGTAATATACCTGAACCAATAACTTGCACTGAATCTGATAGCTGATAAAGCGCAGCAAATAACATAAGGTGAGAGGCCAATGTTACCACTTCAATATTATCGTTATACATTAAGGCTATTTTTTCTCTAAAGATAATAGAGAAAACGGCGGTACAACTTGCCAGCATTAAACCAACCGTAAGAGCAGTAATCGCCGAAATACGAGCCTGTTCAGTAGAGCGCTGTCCTAAGTTATAACCGACACGGATAGTTGCCGCAATTCCCAATGAGAGAGGGAACATAAACATCAAGGAACTAAAGTTTAGTGCAATTTGATGACTTGCAACGGCAGTAACGCCTAAAGGTGATACTAATAATGCAACAACGGCGAATAGTGTTACCTCAAAGAATAATGCCAAACCAACAGGTAGACCTAAAAAGGTAATCCGTTTTATCGTATGAAACTCTGGAAGCACGATACGTTTTACTGGCATTACATCTCGCTGTGTTGG
This sequence comes from Proteus sp. G2300, assembly GCF_009915965.1. Lineage (NCBI taxonomy): Bacteria > Pseudomonadati > Pseudomonadota > Gammaproteobacteria > Enterobacterales > Morganellaceae > Proteus > Proteus sp. G2300. The sequence goes on along the minus strand of NZ_JAABNK010000006.1, from coordinate 92,838 downwards.
TGCTCTGCGCACGTAATAACGCATCATCAAGAACATAGCCCAGAAAACAGAGGCAGTTGCAACACCACAACCAATACCACCTAATTGCGGTGCCCCAAATTTACCGTAAATAAAGGCGTAATTAACAGGAATATTAATTAATAAGCCAATAAAACCAATGATCATACCCGGTTTTGTTTTGGATAATCCCTCACATTGACTTCGTAAAACTTGATAATAAAGACAGCCTGGAGCACCCCACATAATGGCGTGGATAAAGCCAATGGCTTTTTCCGCCAATTCTGGTTCAATATCATGCTGTGCTTCAATAATAAATCGACTGTTATAAAGTATGGCTATAACCATAATTGATAAGAACGTCGCGAGCCAAAAACCTTGCTGAGTACGATTAGCAATATGTTTTCGCTGTCCAGAGCCATTTAATTGTGCAACGATTGGCGTCAATGCCATTAATATTCCTTGACCTAATAAAATCGTTGGTAACCAAATAGACGTGCCTACTGCTACTGCGGACATTTCTGTCGCATTTACCGCACCCGCCATAACAGTATCAACCACACCCATTGCCGTTTGGGAAAATTGCGCGATGATCACGGGGATACCTAAAGCAAGTAAGCTACGCGCTTCTTTTATGTACTTCTGCACGCATACACCTTTATTTATTATAAGAAAAAGGAAGGAAAGGAAGAGAACAAACGCCGTATTGTTTAAATGACGTAAAGAGATCCTCAAGAACGCATATTCTAATGATAAAAGTTTAATTAGCAACGAAAGAAGCTTCGCTTTTTAAACACAGGATTTTGATAATTTATTAGGTGTTTTTACGTTATATTTAATGGCGATAATCAACAAGGAATAAACACGATAATTGTTCCTTTGTATTAATAAGAGCTATGTTATTCTAATTAGCATAAGCCTAAATTGAGTTTACCAGTTTATCTACCCAAGGAGATGTAAGATGTTTACAGGTATTGTTCAGGGAAAAGGGCGAGTTATTGCTATAGAAGATAAAGGCGATTTTCGTACCCATATCATTGAATTACCGAAAGAGTTAGTCGGTAACTTAGAAACAGGTGCCTCTGTTGCGAATAATGGTTGCTGTTTAACGGTCACTAAAATTGAAGGTACGCACATTAGCTTTGATTTAGTGAAAGAGACATTGCGTCTTACTAACCTTGGTGAATTAAACGTAGGTTCTGAAGTTAATATTGAACGCGCAGCTAAGTACGGTGATGAAATCGGTGGACATGTGATGTCTGGTCATATCGTCACAACCGCTGAAGTTGCCAAAATTATTACATCAGAAAATAACTTACAGATTTGGTTTCGTATCTTTGATAAATCGTTGATGAAATACATTTTGCATAAAGGCTTTATCGGTATTGATGGCATTAGTTTGACTATTGGTGATGTTGTTAATAATCGATTCTGTGTTCACCTCATTCCAGAAACTCGCGATAGAACGACACTGGGTCGTAAACGTCTTGGCGATAAAGTGAATATTGAACTTGATCCTCAAACTCAAGCGATTGTGGATACCGTAGAGCGTGTTATGGCACAACAAGCAGAGCAACAAGCTTTATTAGCAGCACAGCAAAGTGAAAATGAAGAGCAATAATCACATTATTAATTATTAGTATTATTTGCATTAACTCAGATTAAAGAAAAAGCCAGTTGATTTATTAAACTGGCTTTTTTTGTCTTTAAGAAAAATCAACGAGGGATCTGTAAACCACCAATTTGCCCTTTAGGGCTTAACATGATTTGCCATAATTGAATATCTCTGGCTCGAAATGCACCCGCACAGGCATTCAGATAATAACTAAACATACGTTTAAAACGCGGTGTGTAATTTGATTCAATATCTGGCCAACAGGCTAAAAAACGCTGATACCATGCCATTAACGTTTTATCGTAATCCGCACCAAAATTGTGCCAATCTTCCATCACAAACTTACTTTCCATGGCATGTGCAATTTTTTGAATTGACGGCAAGCAACCATTAGGAAAGATATATTTACTTATCCAACTATCTACATTCACTTTATCGCGATTAGATCCAATGGTATGGAGTAAAAACAGACCATCTTCTTTTAAATTCCGACGAACGACATCAAAGTAAGTTGCATAATTTTTGGGGCCAACGTGTTCAAACATGCCGACAGAAACGATGCGATCAAATTGTTCATGTAAATCGCGGTAGTCTTCTAAAATGATATTAACATCAAGTCCTTCACATCGTGCTTGCGCTAATTTCTGTTGTTCAACAGAGATAGTGACACCAGTAACAGAAACACCAAAATGTTTTGCTGCGTAAGCAGCAAGTCCACCCCAACCACAACCGATATCGAGTAAAGTCATACCAGGTTTTAAATCTAATTTTCGGCAAATAAGATCTAATTTATGTTCTTGAGCTTGCGCTAAGTTATCTGCATCTTTCCAGTAACCACAGGAATATTGCATATTTGGATCAAGCATAGCTGTAAATAAATCATTACCGAGATCGTAATGCTCTTTACCAACCATCCATGCACGTTTTTGTGTTTGTAAATTAAAAAGGCGGGCTGTTGCAATTTTTAAGATATCACGCAGGTTTTGCGGAAGTTTATTTTCAAGACCTGCACGTAATACTTTATGAAAGAATATATCAAGTCGTTCACAATCCCACCAGCCGTCCATATAGCTTTCACCGAGACCTAATGAGCCTTGTTGCAATACTCTTTTATAAAAATTTTGATTGTGAACCTGAATATCATAAGGTTCTGAGCCATTGACTCGAATATCTGCGTGAGTTAATAGTTCTATAGCGATCCTTTCGTAAGGATCATTGGAGGTCTTTCGGCCTTCTTCTACACAAGATGTACTCATATACTCTCCGGCGTAAACTAAGCGGGTTTTGAGGCATAAAGTTAAGAAAGGATGTGCACAGATTGACAGTATTAAAATGATATTGTGTTCAATAGTGATTGAACGAATAGAATTAATAAGACGACTAATCTGACATAATCAGCTAATAATCTGTTTAATGCCTCAAAATCCGAAAGAAAAATAAATAAAACGCTATTACAACGTACAGGTAAGTATAGAGATGTGAATTGTTTTTCTCTAGAAAATAAAAGGGCCATTTTTTATAAAAAGGCCCTTTTAAGATAATTCTTAAAATAGAGAAGGTAATTATTCTACTGTTTGAACTGTGTGTTTGGTAACGGATTTATTACGCTGAATAAAGTAACCAACTGCCATTGGGAGTGCCGTTAACGCCATAATTGCGGTGGTGTTAATCAGAGGTTGCTGGCTGATAAATGCAGACACGATAAAACTTGCTAAGCTACAAAGACCCAGTTGAAGCGCATTTTGTAATGCGGCAGCTTTACCACTGATTTCAGGATAAGCCGATAAAGCATTAGAGACGGCAATCGGATAAGATGCACCATTCATTGCAGCCATAATACAGAATGGAATTAAGATCGTGGTTAGTGTTGGCTCAGTAAATTTAGCAACAAGATATAACGCAGTCATGCTAACGGCATAACCTATTAACAGAAGCGGTAATAATGTCTTACCCGTTATTTTTGACAGTAAAATACGACAACCATAACCGCCGACCATAAATGCAATAGTTTGTGGAATATAGCTTAAACCGATATCCTGTGGTGAATAACCCATCTTCTCAAGAATGATTGGTGAGCCAGCTAACCAAGCAAAGAAACCAGCACTACAAGAAGCGTAAACTAATACGTTACCTGTGTAGAGCGGAGATTTTAGTAAAGTTATAAATGAAGCAGAAGATTGATTTGCTTCTGTGACTGATTTTTGTTTAATGTTTTTTAACATTAATGTAGGTAGCATTAATACCAGCGTCACCGCCATTAACAGCATAAAAATCATGCGCCAGCCACCATGATTTAACAACGATGCACCGATTAAAGGCGCCAATGCTGGTGATAATGCAACGAGTGGCATTATTAGAGCAAAAACGTGCTGAGCGCGAGATTCATCAAAACGGTCAATAACAAGTGCTTGCCAAATAACAGCAGCAGAACAGACACCGAAAGCTTGTAGGAAGCGCATAGCAAGCAAGCCGGTTGCACTTTCAACCCACAGCATGCCAAGACAGCCTAAAGCGAAAAGACCTAAACCGATAAGAAGAATAGGTTTACGACCCACTTTGTCAGAAAGTGGTCCCCAAAGTAATTGAGCAACAGCAAAACCAAATAAGAAGATACTTAAGCTATTACTAATAGCACCTTCACTGATAGAGAGTTCACGTTGCATCATACCAAATGCAGGTAAATACATATCAATAGCTAAGTAACCTAACATACTCAAACCTGCTAGGTACACCATAAAGCTCATAGGTGTTTTTGATTGTGTGGATGTTTTAGAATTCATTTTGTTTTCTATGCTATGTGATGTAGAACATTTTAGGTATTGTAACGAAGACTTATTTTACTTGTGAAACGGGAATATTTGGTTAATGCTGTGAAAAATTTTCAAAGGAATAAATGCTATGTGGTCAGAATACTCTTTAGAAGTTGTTGATGCAGTCGCCAGAACGGGAAGTTTTAGCTCCGCTGCTCAAGAATTGCACAGAGTGCCCTCCGCTGTTAGTTACACTGTTCGACAATTAGAGGAATGGCTTGCTGTTCCTTTGTTTGAGCGTCGTCATCGTGATGTGGAATTAACTGATGCAGGTAAAATTTTTATCAAAGAAGCGCGATCTGTTATCAAAAAAATGAATGACACTCGACATCTTTGTCAACAAGTTTCTAATGGGTGGCGCGGTCAATTTAGTATAGCAGTTGATGGCATTGTTAAACCTGAAAGAACACAACAACTTATTCTCGATTTCTATCGCCATTTTCCTGATATTGAGTTGTATGTCTACCCAGAAGTATTTAATGGAGTGTGGGACTCTTTAGTGAATGGTCGTGTTGATTTAGCTATTGGTGCGACAAGAGCTTCACCGATTGGTGAACGTTATAGTTTTAGGGATATGGGATTTATGCCTTGGCGCTGTGTTTGCCACGTTGATCACCCTTTAGCTAAAGCACAACATCCATTAACGGATGACGAAATGCGACCTTATCCTAGTTTATGTTTAGAGGATACATCACGCAGTTTACCCAAGCGGGATACTTGGGCATTAAATAATCAACGTAGAATGGTTGTACCAACCTGGGATATGGGGCTTGAATGTTTATTAGCGGGATTATGTGTAGGGATGGTGCCTTGGCATCGTGCTGAACCATTGATAGCCCAGGGTAAGCTAGTTACTTTAACCCTCGCACAGCCATTGCCAGACAGCCCATGCTGTCTGACGTGGGTCGATAAGAGTGAATCGCCCGCTTTAACGTGGCTGTTAGATTATCTTGGAGATAGCCAAACCTTAAATGAGGAATGGCTTCGCTAGAAATCGGCGTTCTGAATAAGTCTTAGCGACGATAGTCGATAAAAGGACCATCAGCAACTGAACGGCGCTCGACTAATCGAGGGTGTACTTCGATTGTTTGAGCGTCTTCGCGTTTGTTAACAATGCGATCAAGTAACATTGATAAGGCCATCTGACCTAAGCGTTCTTTGGGCTGGTGGACTGTGGTTAATGCTGGGGTAAAATAACGTGCATTACGAATATTATCGTAACCCACAATTGAAATATCGAAAGGAACACGTAAACCTAGCTCATCAGCCGCACAGATTGCGCCCATTGCCATAACATCACCGCCACAAAAAACAGCAGTAGGGCGTTGTTTTTGATTTAACATTTGATACATCGCTTTATAACCTGACTCAGGCTCAAAGTCACCTTGTACAATCCATTCATCTTTTACTGTGATCTTGGCTTCTTCCATCGCTTTTAAAAAGCCTTGTAGACGACCACCACCAGTATTGCGTTCTAATGGCCCAGGAATAATACCAATATCACGATGACCTCGTTCGATAAGGTAACGGCCTGCGATATAACCACCATGAAAAGCGTTATCGATAATGGTGTCTGTAAAGTCGCCACGAGCTTTACCCCAATCCATGACAACCATGGGAATATTACGATAGCCTTCTAAAAGAGTCAGAAGGTGATCGGGATATTCAGAACACATCACTAATAATCCATCAACGCGTTTTTGTGCCAACATCGCTAAATAGGCTTTTTGTTTATCAAGATTATTATGTGAATTACATAAAATCAGTGTATAGCCTTTGCTATAACAACTGTTTTCAACTGCTTCAATCACCTCAGCAAAGTAAGGAGCTTCACTGGACGTGGCTAACAGGCCAATGGATTTGGTGTGATTAACTTTCAAACTACGCGCAACGGCACTAGGCGAATAATTTAATTCTTTTATAGCGGCCCAAACTGCTGCCCGTGTGTTCTCAGCAACAAAACGTGTTTTGTTGATCACATGAGAAACAGTCGTGGTTGATACGCCTGCGCGTTTTGCCACGTCTTTTATTGTTGCCATGGTGTGGAAAACTCCTGACCTTCATTGGTCTCTTTTATCTAATTTTGTGGTTTAACTGCCAGTATAGTCATACATAGGGCAAACACTGGCAATAATTTAGCGATTAGCTATGAATTTTGTATGATCTAGCTCAAAAGTGAAAGTATTAATCAATGTTATAAATTGTGCACTGGTCGCTATTTTAGCAAATTTTGATATGTGATAATATTTAACCATGGTAAGGTTATGGTTAATAACGTGTATTATAATCATATTGAGGGAGATATAGATGGATACGGATCTGAAATTTGGTTTGAGCACAGCAGTCGCAGCGCTTGTTATGATCGTTTTATTTTCAACTATGTTGTTCTAATCACTGTTTTATAAAATATCCGATCAATTTAAATAATAGATTATCGAATATCTGAATATAACAAAGGGCCCAAGGCCCTTTGTTATTTTGTCACCAAAAATGAATTGCAATCACCCACCTTTGATAATCAAGCTCAATTAAGCTAGGTTAGCTTCAACAAATGACCAGTTAACCAGAGCCCAGAACTCTTCTAAGTATTTAACACGCGCATTGCGGTAGTCGATGTAGTAAGCATGTTCCCATACGTCTACAGTTAACAGTGGTTTATCTGCACCTGAAACGGGGGTTGCTGCATTAGATGTGTTAACAATAGCGACAGAGCCGTCAGCTTTTTTAACTAACCAAGTCCAACCAGAACCGAAGTTTTTCGCCGCTGCATCGTTAAATTGCTTTTTGAACTCTTCGAAAGAGCCAAATGCTTTGTTGATAGCATCAGCAATTTTACCTGTTGGTGCGCCACCTGCATTTGGTGCTAAACAGTTCCAATAGAAAGTGTGATTCCATACTTGGGCTGCGTTATTGAAGATCCCGCCATCTGTAGATTTGATAATTTCTTCTAAAGATTTGTTTTCTAAATCAGTGCCTTTAACCAAGTTGTTTAAGTTGGTTACATAGGTTTGGTGATGTTTACCATAGTGGTATTCTAATGTTTCTTTAGAGATGTGTGGCTCAAGAGCATCTAACGCATAAGGTAATTTTGGTAATTCGAAAGACATTGCGTACTCCTTTATACTATCTATTTCGGGTTTTGTGCCTGAAATCATTTCATCATAATCATCTGAATTGATAAAATGAGGCAAATGAATTACTAAGTTGTTACTATTTTGCTAATTATTTTAACAAAAATCTGCTGAAATAACAGCTAAATATCTTTTATCTATAATTATAAGCCATATAGATTAGTAATACTCATAAGAGTATATCCCGCGAGGTGACTCGTAAAGTAGTAAAAATTGACAGTAATAAAAGAAAATAATTTTGCTTTTTTCAAAATATTTCTTTGAATTGCTTATTCTATAATAAGCGTATACATCATTTTCACCACGACTAAAAATAGAAATAATGCAAATATTTGGCGAACTCTTAGTATGGGAAGTCGATAAGCAACTTTAACACCGACTGGTGCGAAGAGTACGCTAGTAATGCTTATTCCGATAAAGGCAGGTAAATAGATAAAACCCAAGTAATAATCATCAATATTTGTTTTATTCCAGCCATAGACAATCCCCATCGTTGTGCCTATTGAAGCAATAATGACACCAATCATAGAAGAAGTTGCAATGCATTTACGTGTATTAAATCCCCAATGGCTTAAAAGAGGAATGGTAATCGTGCCACCAGCAATACCAATAAAACTGGATATAAAGCCAATTAAAGAGCCGCCACGGGTTAAGGTTGGTTTTGAAACTATGGGATCTTTTACATTTTCAATACGTTCAGATTCTTTCTTCTTAGTTAATAACCCATAAATGGTATATATCATGAAAATACAGAACACGATCTGTAAGAGCGTGTTTGACATTTTTTGTACCAGAAAAGTGCCTGCAAGCATACCTATGATCGTGCCGAGAGATAATAAGGGAAATTGCTCCCACAAAATAGCTTTGTGTTTGTTATGAGAATACGCAGAAGATGCTGTGGAAAATATGATGACAGAAAATGAGGTAGATAAGGCAATTTTCATTACCATCTCTGTTGGGATAGCTTGTTGACTGACCACATACATCACCACCGGAACAATGATTGCACCGCCTCCAATGCCAAGTAGTCCAGCAAAAAAGCCAGTGATACAACCCACTAAAAGAAACAGCAAAATCATGTCCATAATTAATACTCACTAGGATTTATAACAAACCCATTTATATACATTAGATCCTTTTTGGAGGGTAGCAATTCATGTAATTAAACCATCGATTCGAGTACTGAGTATTTTCTCAATCGAAATAAAAAGCCTTTTCACTGAAGCTTTTTATTTTTGTTATGCATGATCGAATTAATTATGCGATAGACACATTCATAAATATCTTTAACGTATTAATTTGCTTTTTATGTTTTATTTTATGTTTTCTTATCAACAGGATCGTGATTTAACAGCAACCTATTGTTTTATATTGATAACTAAACTTATATAGAGCTTTCCGATATAAAGTGGTATTCTTCTTCCATGTTTTCCCCATATAAAGCATATCGAATTTAAAAGGTTGTAAGGACTTACGAATGACGACTATTGAAAAAATTGAACGCCAGATCAATGAAAACCCAATTATTTTATACATGAAAGGTTCACCAAAATTACCAAGTTGTGGTTTTTCTGCTCAGGCAGTTCAAGCTATCTCTGCTTGTGGTGAGCGTTTTGCGTATGTTGATATCCTACAAAATCCCGATATTCGTGCAGAATTGCCTAAATATGCACATTGGCCTACCTTCCCACAATTATGGGTAGATGGTGAATTAGTCGGCGGATGTGACATCATTTTAGAAATGTATCAGCGTGGTGAATTACAAAAATTATTAAAAGAGACTGCTGATAAATACCGTGGTGAAGAAGAAGCACAATAATTGATTTTTATTGTTTCCTAGTGGAACGTATAAAATTATTAAGGTTTTAATAAGAAAAGCCAGTTCAGTAATGAACTGGCTTTTTTCTGTTCTTCATATGGTATTTGTGAAAGTTTCAAGGTGTTGGAAGTGGCCATCCACCGAGTTTTTTCCAGCGATTAACTAATTCACAAAAAAGTAATGATGTACGATTAGTATCATACAGCGCACCATGTGCTAGTTTGCTATCAAAAGGTATTCCTGCGGTGATGCATGCTTTAGCTAAAATAGTTTGCCCTAATACTAATCCACTTAATGCTGCTGTATCAAAAGTGGCAAAAGGGTGAAAAGGGTTTCGTTTCAACTTTGCACGTTCTGCTGCGGCCATTACAAAGCTGTGATCAAAATTTGCATTATGCGCCACAATAATAGCACGGTTGCAATCAGCATCTTTCATTCCTTTGCGTACCATCTTAAAAATTGCATGCAAGGCTTCATATTCACTGACTGCACCACGAAGTGGATTTGTTGGATCAATGCCTGTAAATTCTAAGGCGGCAGGTTCTAGATTAGCACCATCAAAAGGAGCGACATGAAAATGTAGCGTGTTATCAGGTTTTAACCAACCTTGTTCATCCATTTTTAATGTAATAGCGGCAATTTCAAGTAAACCATCTGTTTTTGCATTAAATCCACCTGTCTCAACATCAATAACAACAGGGTAGTAACCTCGAAAACGGTTACAAAGCTTATTGGGATTATTTATTTCAGGCATCAAATTGTACTTATCCGATAAAAAGAAAATATCGGAAATTAATAATAAGCAAGGACCAGAAAGATAAATGAGTTATCTCTCTGGTTTAAATAAAAATTAGTTACCTAGTGCGTGACTTGCACTTTTATTTTCGATGAGTTCGATTTTATACCCATCAGGATCTTCAACAAAGGCAATAATAGTTGAACCTCCTTTTACTGGGCCTGCATCGCGGGTAACATTACCGCCCGCTTGACGAATAGCTTCACAAGTTGCAGCAACATCATCAACACCAAGTGCAACGTGCCCAAAAGCTGTTCCCATTTCATAGCTATTTACGCCCCAGTTATAGGTTAATTCAATAACCGCACCCGTGCTCTCATCACCATAACCAACAAAAGCTAACGAGTATTTATATTCCTCATTCTCGCTAGTGCGTAGAAGTTGCATACCTAAAACTTTGGTATAAAAATCGATAGAACGCTGTAAATCGCCTACACGAATCATGGTATGAAGTACTCGCATATAAACCTCTCGTGTTTTTTAATGATTAAACCCCACAGATAAACTGATGGCGCAGTACTATAGCGCGTTAGAGACCTAAAGTTCAATTTTACTACGCTGTTAACAGTTCAATCGGTGTATTGTGCAGATAATATCTCTATTAACTATACTCTATAGTAACAAACAATAGGGGGGGAAAATCAAATGCAAGATCAATTAGAATTTTTTGATATTCCTAGCCCTTGTATTGGACGTTGCGAAATGAATGCACAAGGCTATTGCATAGGGTGTTATCGTAATCGACAAGAACGATTTAATTGGTCAACAATGGGCGCACAAGATAAAAGAAATATATTACGCCTTTGTCAACAACGTTATTTAAGAACGTTAAAAAAGGCAAAACTGACAATAGAAAAAGAGAATGAACAGCTTAATTTATTTTAAATATTCAACTTATTTTTTAATATTAAAGTAATAATTAAATATTATTTTTATTCATTTTTGTTATTTATTATAGTTAGTTGGTTTATTATTTTTTCTTTATTAATATAATTATATTGATTAAAAAGATATCTGATGATTATTTCCCTGTAATTATATGAAAATAATAATATTTTTTCTTTTTGAGATATTCGTTGTGAAATAATAATAATTATTATGTAAAAAAATATAGATTAGTTTTTATAACAAGGTTATTCTTTATAGGCTTTCGTTGTCAGAAAGAAAATAGATTAATCAAGTCTTGAAAATAATTACTTATCTAATAAATAGGAATATAACTACATTAGTTATTAAAGGTAAATATTTCAATTAAAAAGAGTAGGCAAATATTGTATTAAAAATGAATATCTAAACTTTGCAATGAGTTGACTGAAAATGCTAATTAAGGAGAGATAAGTGGAATCAACATTAGGAGCTGATTTAGCGCGTTTAGTTCGATTATGGCGTGCTTTAATTGATCATCGTCTCAAACCATTAAAATTAACCCAAACTCATTGGGTCACCTTGTATAACATTAGTCAATTACCGCCAGAGCAGTCACAAATTCAATTGGCTAAGGCGATAGGAATAGAGCAACCTTCGTTAGTGAGAACATTAGATCAACTGGAAGAAAAAAAACTGATATGTCGACATACATGTGCAAATGATCGTAGGGCAAAACGTATAAAATTAACAAAAGAATCTGAACCTTTTATTAGTGAAGTTTATGCTGTTATAGAGCAAACGAGACGAGAAATATTGGGTGATATTCGACGAGATGAAATTGAAACATTGATTGGCACTATCCATAAATTGGAAAAAAACATAAATAGATTAAATGACTAATAATTTAAAATTTAATATATAATCTATTTAAATAAAGATTAATTACTATTGTAATAATAATTATTATATGAATTATCATATGGTGATAATAAATAGGTAGGTTATATATTTAATCTCTCTTTAAATTCATTATTATTAGATCATGAAATAAAACAGGCAACCTAATGTTGCCTGTTTTTTATCCTCAATTAACGAGGAGATACAGTTAAATTATTTCCATTACCAATGACAGCAACACGTTGACCTTGGCTATAAACAGTATTATCTGCTTTTTGAACGATAGCGACGGTTTTACCGCTATCTAAACGAACTTCGATTTGGACACCTTTCGTTGTGTTTAATGCGCCTTGTGCTTGTTGTCCAGCCATTCCTCCCGCGATTGCGCCAGCCGCTGTTGCTAGGTTACGACCTGTACCACCCCCGATTGTGTTACCTAACATACCACCAAGAACAGCACCACCAATGGCACCTAAGATATTCTCATCGCTACCTGCTTGAATATTAACTGAACGAACTGAAACAATCGTACCATATGTAATATTTTGAGCTTGTTTTGCTTGATTTGCAGTGTAAGTGTCACCTGATAATGAGCTTGTGTTCACACAACCAGTAAGAACAGTCATTGTAAAAAGACCAATAAGTAAATGCTTAAACATAGTTACTCCTAAAGAAAACCTGAGGTAAATTGTTCAGGTTATACCAATGTTGTCTAATATCAGTTATAGACTATTTTTTGCTTATGTCGACACTGATTTTAATAATATATAGCTTACTATATAGTAAAGGCTGGTAGTAGAAACAGAAGAGCTTTCTGAAAAAAAGAATATAACATTATATGTTAAAAATTTGCATCATCTTGATTATAAGGAAAAGAACATGAGAGCAGGGCGGTACATTGGCGTGATGTCTGGCACAAGCTTAGATGGTGTTGATGTTGTATTAGCTGCAATCAACAATAAATTTGTTGCACAACAAGAAACTCATTTTCTGCCTTATCCACAACTTCTACGTCAACGCATTCTAGCTGTTTGCCAAGGACAACCGACTACTTTACATGAACTCGGCTTATTAGATGCACAACTAGGAGAACTCTATGCTCAAGCAATTAGAGAATTACTTGCAAAAGTAAAACTCAGTGCAAGCGACATTACAGCAATAGGGTGCCATGGACAAACGGTCTGGCATGAACCTGAAAGTGATATGCCATTTACTATGCAAATTGGCGACAACAACCGTGTGGCTGCATTAACAGGAATTACCACTGTCGGTGATTTCCGTCGCCGAGATATTGCATATGGTGGACAAGGTGCACCTTTAGTCCCTGCTTTTCACCTTGCGGTATTAGGACATTCTATTGAGAAGCGTATTATTTTAAATATTGGTGGAATTGCCAATATTTCATTGTTATTACCGGGTGTTGCAGTAAAAGGCTATGATACAGGTCCCGGCAATATGTTGTTAGATAGCTGGAACTGGATACATAATCAAACGCCTTATGATGATAATGGACAATGGGCAGCAACAGGAAAAGTGAATACTGCATTATTAAAAGATATGCTGTCTGATCCTTATTTTTCTCGTTCAGCGCCTAAAAGTACAGGGCGGGAATATTTCAATACACAATGGCTAAACTATCATTTAGCAAGAGTACCTAATGTTTTTCCCGAAGATGTACAAGCCACTTTAGTTGAATTAACCGCGATAAGTATTGTGCAACAGATACAATTAAATGGGGGATGCGAACGTCTTTTAGTTTGTGGCGGTGGGGCTAGAAACGGGCAAATTATGCATCGTTTAGCGTCATTACTACCGGGAACAGAAGTGGCACCGACAGATAAATATGGTTTAAGTGGTGATGATATGGAAGCCCTTGCTTTTGCTTGGCTCGCTGCGAGAACTATTGCAAATGAATCTGGAAATTTACCTTCTGTTACAGGGGCATCAAGAGAAACTGTTTTAGGGGCGATTTACCCTACAAATCCTTGTTAAGCGTGATATGCTGAACGTAGTTTCTCAAAAGAGAGAGTGAAAAATGACAGATCTTGATTTTATTGATGTTGCTGATTTACGTCGTGAATATATGAAAGGTGGATTACGACGTCATGAATTAACAGAACAGCCATTGGTATTGTTTGAAAAATGGCTAAAACAGGCTTGTGAAGCACGTTTAAGTGATCCTACAGCGATGTGTGTTGCAACTGTCGATGAAAATGGACAACCTTATCAACGTATTGTGTTATTAAAACACTTTGATGAGCATGGATTAGTCTTTTACACTAACTTAGGCAGTCGTAAGGCAACGCATTTAGAACATAATCAACGAGTTAGTTTATTATTCCCTTGGTATCCCTTAGAAAGACAAGTCTGTTTTTTAGGGAAAGCGGAAAAACTTTCGCCTATTGAAGTTCTGAAATACTTCCATAGTCGCCCTAAAGACAGTCAAATTGCGGCTTGGGCTTCTCAACAGTCTTCTCGCATCTCTGCAAGAGGTGTGTTAGAAAGCAAATTTATGGAATTAAAGCAGAAATTTCAAAATGGGGAAGTTCCATTACCGAGTTTCTGGGGGGGATACCGTGTGACCTTTGAGTCTGTTGAATTTTGGCAAGGACGGGAAAACCGTCTACACGATCGTTTTATCTACCAAAAATCACCACAAGGATGGGACATTGAGCGATTAGCGCCTTAATGATGCGCTGATAATTTTGCACTAAAAAGTCTTTTTCTACTGGTACTTAATGTAGTGGCGCTTTATGCTATACCACTTATGTTTAACTTATATTTTAAATAGACAAAAAACAATAAACCGATGGAGTCATTGATGTCTAGCAAGAACCTAATCACACAATTGCAGGAGCGTGGGCTAATCGCTCAGGTCACGGATGAGGCAGCTTTAGTAGAGCGTTTGGAGCAAGGTCCTATCGCTCTCTATTGTGGCTTCGATCCTACCGCTGATAGCCTGCATTTGGGGCATTTGGTTCCTTTGCTGTGTTTAAAACGATTCCAACTAGCCGGGCATAAGCCTGTGGCGTTGGTGGGTGGTGCAACGGGTCTGATTGGTGATCCTAGTTTTAAAGCCACCGAGCGCAAACTGAATACCCAAGATACTGTTCACGAATGGGTAGAAAAAATTCGTAAACAAGTGTCACCTTTCTTAGATTTCGACAGTGGTGAAAACAGTGCGGAATTAGCAAACAACTATGACTGGTTTGGTCAAATGGATGTGCTGACATTCCTGCGTGATATCGGTAAACACTTCTCTGTGAACCAAATGATCAACAAAGAAGCGGTTAAACAACGTTTAAACCGTGACGATGTGGGTATCTCTTTTACTGAATTCGCCTATAACCTATTACAAGCTTATGACTTTGCGTCATTAAATACGCATTTAGGTGTTGAATTACAGATCGGTGGTTCTGATCAATGGGGTAACATCACTTCAGGTATCGATTTAACCCGTCGTTTCAATCAGAAACAAGTATTTGGTATGACCGTACCTTTAATTACTAAGTCTGACGGAACTAAATTTGGTAAAACAGAAGGTGGTGCGGTTTGGTTAGATCCTAAGAAAACAAGTCCATACAAATTCTATCAGTTCTGGATCAATACCGCAGATGCTGACGTTTATCGTTTCTTAAAATTCTTTACATTCATGAGCATTGAAGAGATTAATGCGCTTGAAGAAGAAGATAAGAGTAGCGGTCAAGCACCTCGTGCGCAACGTGTATTAGCAGAACAAGTAACCCGCTTAGTTCATGGTGAAGAGGGTTTAATTGCTGCTAAACGTATTACAGAAAGCTTATTCTCTGGTGCAATTGCTGACTTAACACAAGCTGATCTTGAACAATTAGCACAAGACGGTATGCCAACAATTGAGTTAGAAAAAGGCAGTGATTTGCAACAAGCGCTGGTTAACGCAGAATTAGTTCCTTCTCGTGGTCAGGCTCGTACAATGATTGGCTCTAACGCTGTTTCGATTAACGGCGAAAAACAAGACAATCCTGAATACGTCTTTGAAGAAAAAGATTTCTTATTTGGTCATTATTCTATTTTACGTCGCGGTAAAAAACACTACTGCCTTGTTATCTGGAAATAATTGACAGTAAAAAAGGGCAGCCAGTGAGTTGCCCTTTTTCTTAATAACAATAAATAACGTATATACCTCGCCTATGATGATAAAGCTTGGGTGTTGTGTGTATTCACAATAATCGGTTTATGTCATGAAAAATATACTCTCTATTCAATCACATGTTGTATTCGGTCATGCTGGTAACAGTGCTTCTGAGTTTCCAATGCGTCGGATGGGTGTGAACGTTTGGCCTTTAAATACTGTGCAATTTTCAAACCACACACAATATCCAGAAAAATGGACGGGTTGTGTGATGTCAGCAGAACATATTACTGAAATCGTTGATGGTATTGCTGCAATCGGTAAACTCTCACAATGTGATGCGGTATTAAGTGGTTATTTAGGTTCAGCCGAACAAGGCTTACGCATTGTTGATATTGTTAAAAAAGTAAAACAAGCTAATCCTGACGCATGGTATTTTTGTGATCCTGTAATGGGGCATCCTGAAAAAGGTTGTATTGTACCGCCTGCCGTTTCCGGTGTACTGTGTGAAGAAGCATTGCCTATTAGTGATATCATTGCACCTAATTTATTAGAGCTTGAAACCTTGAGTGGTGGTAAAACACTTAATAGCGTTGATGAGTGTGTAAATGCGGCTCGTGGTTTATGTAATCAAGGTCCTAAAATTGTATTAGTAAAACATTTATCACGAGCGGGTTATCGACATGATCGTTTTGAAATGCTGTTAGTCACTGCAGAACATAGCTGGCATGTTAGTCGTCCGTTAGTCGATTTTGGTGAGCGTCAGCCTGTCGGTGTCGGTGATTTAACAAGTGGTTTAATGTTGGTGGATTTACTTAAAGGTGTTGAGTTACAAACCGCATTAGAGCATGTTGCAGCAGCGGTTTATGAAGTGATGCTAAAAACAAAAGAAATGAATGAGTACGAACTGCAACTCGTTGCTGCTCAAGATCAAATGGTACATCCAACACATCGATTCTGCGCAACACAGATAGATTAATTGCAATAAAACACATTTGATTAGAATAAGAACGGAGGCTTAATAGTTTCCGTTTTTTAGTAAGTTTTTTATATTTTGAAAATCAATAGCATAATCATTAAGCACAATACCTTTAAAGGTTACCAACTTATTAAAGAAGTCTTGTGCATGTAATGCCATTGTCTTTATAAACAGCTCTTTTTTAATAAAAGCTTTTTGGGGTTCGTTAGCGGTGATAGTAATCAGCACATTGTCATTGATAGGCTGAAATTTTATTTCAATAGGTTGGTCAGGAAAATTTGCTTTAAATTCTTTGTTTTCATTTATTTTAACTAAACCTTCGATTAGATAGCTCCATAATTGGTCAACATAATCCCACATGCCTATATCGATTACTTTGGTATTATAAATAGATAATTCTATGGCACCTTCAATATAAAAACTATCTTTTAATAAACCATTATATTCATTGATATTAATAAAATTATCTTTTATTTTTAAGTAAGTTGAAACTTGAAGCATGCAATATCCCATTATTCAGTAACGTAATTTCCTTGAGTACTTTTTAGATACAGATATGAAAGTGTATTACTTTAGATAACCACATTTATTTTCTGTGTGTTTAAAAGAAAATAGCTCAGGCAAATTGATTTTACTTGAGCTATTTTAATTTAAAAGGATCAAGGATTACTCTTTAATTAAACCTTCAGTGACGAGTGCGCTATGAACATTAGGGCGTTGTGCAATACGCTTTAGGTAATCTTGCAGATGTGTTAAATCAGTTAAATCTAAGCCGACATGCGGTGCCCATTGGCTTAATGTAAATAAATAGGCATCAACAACAGTAAAATACTCACCACATGCACATTTCTGTTTGCTCAATACATCATTAATATAAGCAAATTTACTTTTTAATTTGGTTTTAACCACGGGCACGTAGTTTTCAGGTGTATCAGGTGAAAATAGTGGGCTATAGCCTTTATGAACTTCACTTGCAAGAAAGTTTAACCATTCTATTTGGTGATAACGTTCTAACGTTTTTGGCGCTGCAATTAAATTTCTATCTGGCTTTAAATCTGCAAGGTATTGAACAATAGCAACACCTTCAGTCAGAATATCACCATTATCTAACTGAAGAACAGGGACCTGTCCTTTAGGGTTGATGGTTAGAAAATCTTTACCTGACTCTGTTTTTTTTGCACGTAAATCGATGCGCTCAATAGAGAAATCTAGGCCCGTTTCACGTAAAACGATATGAGGGGAAAGTGAGCAACTACCCGGCGCGTAGTACAATTTCATATTGAATAGCTCCCTATCAATGAGTGGTGATAATGACTTACGGATATCAATAAATATCTTCATTAAAATAAGATAATAAGGTGTTCTAAGAAATTAGCAAACTCAAATGATGCGAATGGAAAAGGCTTTTGTAAATCTGTGAACAAGGCTGATAATTGATGAAATTATCAGAAAATAATTTTTCTTTATATTAAGTCTATATAAGCTTATTTAATTATCATTCTTCAAATGATGGTAGAAAAGAAATATCAAGGTAATAAATCTTGGGGTTTCTTTTGTCTACATAGACTGTAATCAGCTCTTTATTAATATAAGGCGTGGGATCAAAAAAGAGATAGCCACTTTTATAACGAATTAAACGATTGTTTAATGTATCATGGTAATCTGCAATGATTTGATAAGGAGAACGGTGATTAATACGAATATTATTATTAATAATAATCTCAGATATTTTCACATTAATGGGCATACCATCACGTATCAATCGTTGATCTCTATTGGCTCTTCTTCGCATAAAATACAAAGGGATAAGACCTATTGTGGCAAATATCAGTCCAAAAACACCTAATATAGTGCCTGCGCCATATAAGCCTAAAAAGTTGTTAATTGTTGCCTTTTGAGGATCATCAGGAAGATAAATAATACTAATGTTTTCACCAAGATGAAAACGTGATGGATTACTTCCTTCTAGTGAACGAAAGATGATTTCTCTATTATCCTTAGTAGTAAATTGAATAATAGGATGATAAATGCTTCTATCATTGGAAGATTTATTAATACTTAGCTCAATAACAACGCCCGTTGTTTCTATCCCATTTCTTACTAAATGTAATTCTGATTTAATAACAAATAAAGCGACGACAAAAATAACCACGCCAATAATGGCAAAAAGATAAAATAGGAATTTAAATTTCTTCATACATTAAATCCTTTTATTAATATGTGATTATTGTATCTGTAATGAGAAAGAAGATTATAGGAATTAACTAAAAAACAAAAGTTAAATTTATCTAAAAAGTAATTGATCTAAATATAAAATTCAAAAAGAGTGAAAACAAGATGAAATGTGGGTATTCATCAATAAAAGAGCAAAATAATTAAATATAGAAAAAGCTTAAAAAAGATCTAACAAGGAGGATGAAATGAATATACGCAGGAATGTTATTCTCATAAAAAAGCCAGCCTTAATGATTTTAGGCTGGCTTTTATTATTTAAACGATAGAATTATTTTAGTTCTAATTCATTCATTGCTGCGATGCTAAAGCCACCATCAACGTGGACGATTTCACCCGTAATACCGCCTGATAAGTCAGAGCATAAGAATGCTGCAGTATTACCTACATCTTCGGTTGTTACAGTGCGACGCAGAGGGGTTACTGATTCGCAATGGCTTAACATTTTACGGAAGTCTTTGATACCAGATGCCGCTAATGTACGGATTGGACCAGCAGAGATACCGTTAACACGAATACCTTCAGGCCCCATGGCGTTTGCCATGTAACGTACGTTAGCTTCTAAAGACGCTTTCGCCAGACCCATAACGTTATAGTTAGGAATTGCACGTTCAGCGCCTAAATAAGTCAGAGTTAACAGTGCAGAGTTTGGATTTAGCATTTCACGGCTTGCTTTTGCCATCGCAACAAAGCTATATGCACTAATATCGTGAGCAATTTTAAAACCTTCACGAGTTACAGCATTAACATAGTCGCCATCTAATTGGTCAGCAGGAGCAAAACCGATAGAGTGAACAAAACCATCGTATTTCGGCCAAACTTTTGCAAGTTCTGCATACATGGTATCGATGCTTTCGTCTTTTGACACATCACACTCTAATACAATATTGGAGTCTAATGATGCTGCAAATTCTTCAACGCGTGGTTTCAGTTTTTCATTTTGGTAAGTAAATGCAAGTTCTGCACCTTGGTCACGCATAGCTTTGGCAATACCATAAGCAATTGATAATTTACTAGCAACACCAGTAATAAGAATGCGTTTGCCGGTCATAAAGCCCATAGCTGTATCCTTGTTTTTTCGTAAATCGCGATAATAACATCATTCACAGTTTTATTTATCTGTTAGGTTATCACGCTTATTGTTAATAAACGTGGCTGATTCTACCACGACATTTGTAAATTTGTTTAATTTCCCTAGCACCTCCGAGGAGTTAAGGGAAAGGGCGAAATAATGTTCAATTAATATTAGGATTATATTGTTTATACTTAAGTCAAATCTTGACGCCAAGCTTCGGCTGTTAAGGCTTCACCAAAATGACTTGCAACCAATCTTCGCGTGACTTCATGCAAAGGTGATGCGAGGACTTCTGCTGTGTTACCACGTTCAACGACTTCACCATTATCCATCACAATAACTTTATCGCTAATATGTTTAGTCATACCTAAATTTTGTGTTACATAAATATAGGCAATATCATGTGTCTCTTGCAGTTCTAACATTAAGTTTATAATTTGTGAGCGCAAAGACATATCTAGTGATGCTATTGCTTCATCTGCAATAATCACTTGAGGTTGTAAAATTAATGCTCTTGCAAGCGCAATTCGTTGACGCTGACCGGATGCAAACATATGGGGATAATAGTTTGCATGTTCAGGTAAAAGCCCCACTTGTCGTAATGTTTGATAAATGCGTTTTTCACGTTCAATTGCACTTAAGTTGGTATTCAGTCGTAAAGGGATATCTAATGTTTGACCTATACGTTGCCGAGGATTTAATGAATTAGTGGGATCTTGAAATATCATTCTAATTCGTTGACTACGATAAGGATAATCACCAAAATGCAGTTGATGGCCATTAATAAAAATATCCCCGCCTGTAGGTTCTGTCACACCCGACAACATTCTTGCTAATGTAGATTTTCCTGAACCATTCGCACCAATAATGGCTAAAGTTTGTTTGGGTTCAAGTGTAAAACTAACAGGTTTTACGGCTTCTAATTGCTGTCGTCGAAACAATCCCGTGCGATAGCGAAATGTTTTTGAAAGATTTTTTACCTCAAGTAGTTTATCGAACATCTGTTGGCTCCACATTTAACGGGAAATGACAAGCCACGGCATGGTTTTTAAATAAACGTAACCGAGGTGCTTCAATGCATTGGCGCTGTGCATATGGGCAACGAGGGCCTAAACGACAACCTACAGGCAGATGTTCAAGCGAAGGTATTGCTCCAGGTAATGTATTTAAACGGCTCTTATGTGCCAATGAATTGGTAAAATCGGGAATAGAGCGTATCAATGCTTGAGTATAAGGGTGATAAGGTGTCACTAATAGCTCATCAGGAGAGGCTGTTTCAACAGTTTGACCACAATACATAACTGTAATTTTGTTCGCTAATTTACTCATCCATTGCAAATCATGACTAATCAAAAGAATAGTCATATTATTATTTTGATTGAGTCGAGTGAGTAAACGAAAGATTTGTGTTTGTGTTGCGGGTTCCATTGCGTTAGTGGGTTCATCGGCAATCAGCAATCGAGGCTGATTTGCAATGGCAATAGCAATCATTACTTTTTGGCATTCACCTTCTGTCAATTCATAAGGGTAACTGCGCATAATATCTTTGTGATCTTTAATACCCACACGATGCAATAGTTCAATTGCACGACGTTTTCGCCAATGAAAGCGTTGCCACCAATGCCCCTTAAATGTCCAACCAGGAATGGCTTGTATTAGTTGTTGTTCAATCTTCGTCGCCGGATCAAGACAGGATTGTGGCTCTTGGAAAATCATTGAAATATTATGACCGATGACACGGCGTCGAGCTCTTGGCGATAATTTAAGTAAATCAATATCATCAAAGCGGAAGCGGTCTGCTGTTACACTGATATTATCCTTCGTAACACCGCAAATAGCTTTCGCAATTAAGCTTTTACCCGATCCAGACTCGCCAACAAGCCCTCTGACTTCACTTTCATTTAAGGTAATAGAAACACGGTCTACGGCTTTTACTGGGCCATCAGGCGTCATAAATTCAATGGTTAAATTGCGTATATCTAATAAAGGCATTATTCAACTCCCTCATTTATTGCACGCTGTAAACCATCACCTAAAAGGTTCACCAGTAAAACGCTTATCATAATAGTGGCGCCTGGAATTAAGACTGTCCAAGGCGCGACATAAATTAACTCTAATGAATCACCTAACATTGCGCCCCATTCAGGAGAAGGGAGCTGAGCACCTAAATTGAGGAAGCCTAATGCGGTAATATCAAGAATAGCAATCGAGAAAGCACGTGTTAATTCAGAAACCAATACAGGCGTAATATTAGGTAGTACGGTATACCATAAAATTGAAATATTTGATGCACCATCAAGGCGAGATGCAATGACATATTCTTTATTTAATTCATCATTAACCGCAGAATAAATCATTCTAACTAAGCGCGGCAACAATGCTAACCAAATTGCTATCATGGCATGACCAAGGCTTGTTCCCACAAAAGCGACAACAATAATAGCCAGAAGTAGTGATGGAATCGATAATAATGTATCTAATATATGATTGAGAATGGCTGATTTTAAACCATGGGTCATTCCCGCAAAACAGCCGATGATTAATCCCATTAACGTTGCAGCAAAGGTGACAATAAATGCACCGCCAAAGGTCATACTTGTCCCAATTAAAATTCGACTAAAAACATCTCGGCCTAAGTCGTCTGTACCAAAAAAATAAGAAACGTTCCCATTTTGATACCAAGATGGTGGTGTTAATTGATGACCAAAAAACTGTTGGTCAAGAGCATAAGGCGCAATATAAGGGCCTACGATACTTAATATTAAGAGAAAAAGAACACCATAAAACCCTACCATTGAGATAACATCTTTAGAAAAACACTGCCAAATCACAGCCGCGGGTGTCGGTGTTTTTTTCTCTTTATAAAATTGGCTATCTAAAGGCATATCCCACCTTGTGTTTCATTGGGTTACTCATTGCGCCTACAATATCTGATAAGACGTTGACAATAATAACCATTGAACCCACTAACATTACACCTGCAGAAATAGCAGAGTAGTCTTGTTGGCGGATTGCAGTGACTAACCAGCGACCGAGTCCCGGCCAGTTAAATACGATTTCTGTCACCATGGTCAGTGTAAGCATGGTGGAGAATTGTAAGCCTAATTTAGGGATGATGGGGGGTAAAGCATTATGAAGAATATGACGACGAATAATTGTAAAACGTGAGAGGCCTCGAGTTGCGGCTGCCTTTACGTAGTTTTCTGACATAATTTCTTCCGTACTATTGCGCATTAATCGAATAACTTCGGTTGTGGGGGCAATAGCAAGTGTTGTTACAGGTAAAATCAGATGGTGTAATACATTCATTATCATTTGTTGGCGATAAGGTGAATCAGATAGCCAAGCATCAACTAATGCAATACCCGTAATAGGCTGCAAGTTATAAAGTAAATCAATACGACCTGAAACAGGAAGCCAACCTAATTTTAACGAGAAGAAAAGTGTTAATAATAACGCAAGTCCAAACACTGGCACAGAAAAGCCTAATAGAGCAAAGTTGCTGATAATAATATCAGCGGATTTATTACGCCAAACACCCGCAATAATCCCCGCGGGAATGCCCACTATTAGAGCGAAAAGAAAAGCTAATGTGCAAAGTTCCATTGTGGCCGGCAGAGCTTCGATTAATTGCGTTTTAATAGGTTCTCCATTAATAGAGGAAATGCCAAAATCGAAATGGATCATATTGTGGGCATAAAAAAAGTAGGCATCGGTTAGTGATGCCCCACTTAATGGGCCATTTGGTGTGTAATAGCTCAAGCTAAAACTCACTAGTGACAAAAAGAACAGTGTCACAAGTAATAAAAGTAATCGACGTATTGAATAAATAATCATAGATTATTTGATAGCCTCTTTCTTGTGATTGTGTTCTTCCACTTCTGTTTCTCGATAAACACCAGCAAAAGACGCATTACCGAAGGTACTTAATACTAGCCCTTTAATATCATAGCGATATGCTTGCATACGTAAAGAGTTAGCTAGAGGCAGTACGGGTAATTCTTGAGCAAGAATATTTTGTGCTTCATGATAATAGTCCATTCTTGAAGCAAGCTGTTGACTATAAAGCGCCTTTTTCAATATTTCATCAAAGTTAGGTAAGCACCAATGGCTCAAGTTAGTTTGAGAGCCGATTGCCGCACAACTAAAGAGTGGACGGAAAAAACTATCAGGATCATTACTGTCTGTTGACCAGCCTGATAGTGTCATATCATGAGTCCGATCCATCAGACTTTTTTCTTGGTATCGCCCCTCAATTGGACGAATGTTCATTTGAATACCCACTTGGGCTAAGTCTGCTTGAATGAGCTCGGCCATTTTCAATGGGCTAGGGTTGTAAGATTGCGATGCGCTAGGGACCCAAAGATTTAAATTAAGGCCATCAAGTCCAAGCTCTTTTAGAATTTGTTTTGATTTTTCAGGATTGTATTCTGTAATTTTTGCACGATTATCATAGGCCCAAGATGCGCGAGGAAGTACTGACGCCGCTGTTTCAGCAGTACCGTAATAAATCGATTCCATCAAACGTTCATTGTTTATGGCATACGCGATGGCTTGGCGCACTTTAAGGTCATTTAAGGGAGGTTTGCTCGTATTAAAGGCTAAATAAGCGATATTCATACCTGAACGAAGCGTTAGTCTTAGCCGAGGGTCATCACGTAAAACTTTTAATTGGCTCGCTGCAGGGTAGGCCAAAACATCACATTCACCCGTTAATAATTTAGATATACGGCCCGTACCTCCGGCACCCATATCAATAACAACTTGTTGCATTTTAGGCTGGCCTTTCCAATAATTTTCATTTCTAAATAAGCGAACAAATTGGCCTGGTTGATATTCATCAAGGTAGAAAGGCCCTGTGCCTACAGGTTTCCAATCAAGCTGTGTCTGATTACCTGATTTCTCTAAGTTTTGTGCATATTCAGCGGAAAGAACAGGGGCGTAATGTGTTGCTAAATGCCATAGAAAAGAGGCGTCAGGCTCTTTTAAGCTAAATTCTACCGTATATTGGCCCAGTTTTTTAATTGATTGGATATTGTCAGCAAAACTTAAGCTATCAAAATAAGGATATTTCCCTCCATTAATTTGATTGTAAGGATTTTTCGGGTTGATCATCCGTTCAAAACTAAAAATCACATCATCTGCTGTAAGTTTTCGCGTAGGTGTAAACCAAGATGTTTGCTGGAAAGAGACATTTTTACGTAAATAAAAGCGATATGTTGCACCATTATCTAGCGATTCCCATCGTGCAGCTATTTCTGGGATAAGCCGATAAGTGTAAGGATCAACATCTAAAAGACGATCATAAAGTTGTGCAGCAAGGGGATCGATAATTAATCCACTGCTTGATAATTGCGGATTAAAAGTATTTACACTGCCATCAACACAATAAACAAAGCCATTTTGATTAATTGGAGTTGGCTCAAGTATTTTAGATAGCGCTTGTGTTTGTGGCGCTACATTTGCGATACAAGTTACACTTGTTAAGCTCAGTAGCAAAGTACTAATAAGTAAAATAAGGCGCATAATAATGTCTTTTAGAGAAACGATTTTGCTATTGTAACTTAAAAAACTTTCTATCCCCAAATAGTCAAAAAGCAAAGTGAGAAAAATTCTCAATAAAAAGCTTTACAAATGCTAATGATAAAGATTATCATCCGTATTGTCCTTCAGCGGTAAGAGGTTTTCCGCAGAGGGCACGACATTGCTCACATTGCTTCCAGTATTTTTTACTAGCCAGCTCGGGTGCTGGCTTTTTTTTTATTTCTTCTCCAAAGCCATCACTCGATAACTCAAAAATTATTCATCATCATAAAGTTATGTTGTAATCTGATGTTTTTTAATTAGTCCTCTAAATTGATCGTAACTTAACTTCAGTTTTTCAGCAGCCTCTTTTTGATTATACAAACTCTCTTTTAATGCATTATTGACTAATATTTTTTCTATTTCATTTTGCCATTGTCGTAAATCGAGAGGTAAATCGGGTGGTGAAAAAGAAGAAATCTTTTTTTCTAGAGATGATTTTTTTGATATTGATGTTTGCAGGCCCGCAAAAGGATTAATAATAATATTATCTAACGAACTATCGCTAGTCCCGTGGCGATAGACTGAACGTTCTACAACATTTTTTAGCTCACGGATATTACCCGGCCATGAATAGCTTAAAAGAATTTGGCGTGCATTATCACTAAATCCGGGGAAAAAAGGCAGTCCTAATTCTTGGCACATCGAAATCGCAAAGTTCTCAGCAAGTAACATAATATCTGCACGACGTTCTCTTAATGAGGGCAATCTAATGACATCAAAAGCTAATCTATCTAGCAAATCAGCACGAAATTTACCTTCTTCAGCCATTGCAGGCAAATCTGCGTTTGTAGCACAGATAAGTCTGACATCAACATGCAGGGATTGACTGCCACCAACACGTTCTAAATGACCATACTCAATAACACGCAGTAATTTTTCTTGTACAAGCATTGGTGCTGTTGCCAGCTCATCAAGAAAAAGAGAGCCTCCATCCGCTCGTTCAAAACGCCCTTGATGACGATTTTTAGCACCTGTAAAAGCTCCCGCTTCATGACCAAAAAGTTCAGAATCAAGTAGGTTATCATTAAGCGCGGAGCAGTTGATGGAAATAAAAGGGCCTTGCCACCAAGGTGCAAGGTAATGTAATCGATGCGCAATAAGCTCTTTCCCAGTCCCTCGCTCGCCAATAATTAGCACGGGTTTTTTTAATTGGGCAAGTGCTGAAGTTTGTTCTAAGACATCAATAAATTGATTATCAACACCAATTATTGTTTCTAAATTCTCATTCATTGGTCAAATTCACCATATTGAGGTATTTTTTACCATTTTATCAGATGGGCGAAAAATGAGTGAATAAAATAAAAATGTTTATTATTAATAAGTTATGTAAATAATCAAAGTTGGCACAAAAGTTGTATTAACTAAAGTAAGCCAGGCGTTATGACTGATGACGCCATTAATATTTAACGTTACTAATTAGCATAGCTATTAAGGATAACATCATGGGTATATTTTCACGTTTTGCTGACATTATTAATGCCAACATTGCTTCTTTATTAGATAAAGCGGAAGATCCTGAAAAAATGATCCGTTTAATGATCCAAGAAATGGAAGATATGTTAGTTGAGATCCGTACAACGTCTGCACGCACTTTAGCGGAAAAGAAAGGATTGGAGCGTCGTATCGAACAAGCGGAAAAACAGATTAAAGATTGGCAAGATAAAGCTGAGTTAGCGCTGATTAAAGACAAAGAAGATTTAGCGCGTGCGGCATTAATTGAAAAACAACGTGTTGCTTCAGTCAATGATACGTTAAAACATGAGTTGATCATCATTGATGAAACCTTGACTCGTTTGAAAGGTGAAATCAGTGAATTAGAAAATAAATTGACAGAAACTCGCGCTAAACAACAATCTTTAGTTGTTCGTCATCAAGCGGCAAATTCATCTCGTCAAGTTCGTCGCCAATTAGACAGCGGTAAAATGGATGCAGCAATGGCACGCTTTGAACAATTTGAACGCCGTATTGATCATATGGAAGGTGAAGCGCAAAGCTACGGGTTAGGTAAAGAGAAATCATTAGACCAACAGTTTGCTGAATTGAAAGCGGATGATGAAATTAGCGCGCAATTAGCTGCATTAAAAGCTAAAATCAATATCAATAAAGAGTAACAGCAAGCGTAATAACCATCTTATAAAGGATATGTAATGGGCTATATATTTCTGGGAATACCACTGACCATTTTTATTTTATTTGTTCTCCCTATCTGGCTGTGGTTGCATTACAGCAATCAGAAAGGTGGTGGGAATGTTCAGTTAACCCAACAAGAAATGCAGCGACTGAGCGCGCTGGTGGATAAAGCTCAGCAAATGCAGGAGCGCATTAAGACGCTAGAACAAATACTTGATGCAGAACATCCTAACTGGAGGCAATCATAATGACGGTGCAAAGCAAACAATTGTATCGCTTGCCACAAGAGGGCGTGATCCGTGGCGTATGTGCAGGCCTTGCCCATTATTTTAATATTCCTGTTTTACTTGTCAGGGTTATTGCGGTGATTGCACTCTTTGCGGGATTTTTTGGCTTAACGATTGTTGCTTATCTTGTTTTAAGTTTCTTTATGGAACCCGCGCCTGCTAATTACCAACAAGGTGACAAGCAACAAGAAAGTTTAAAAGAAATTTTAAGCGGTGTTGATAATCAATTAATGCAAGGTGAAAAACGTTTACAACAAATGGAACGTTATATTACCTCTTCTAGTTATCAGTTAAATAAACGTTTTCGCGATTTGTAATATTTTCGCCATTTAGTCCGATAAGACGCTCCGATTTAGGAGCGTCTTTCGTTAAGCATCTTTATCTTTTTCAACGCCAGTATAGTGAAAAAGTTCAATTACTGATTGAGGAGTGTATTGTGAATTCCAATCAAGTATTCGTTTCTTTAAAAACAAATAAACTCACCCAATTTGCCAAAAAAGGGTTAACATTTGGGTTAATGTTATTGACTTTATTTGGGCCAGCCGCAATCACTGGCGGTATATTAAAACGTGTAAGCAGTAAACCGTTACGTTGGTTGGTTCTATTGATAGCGGAGCCTGTTATCAAGGCAGGCTTAAATAAGCTATCGCGTCAAATGTCTTGGGAGAAACATGAAACGCCTACAAAATGAACTTACAGCTTTTATTAATCGTGGTG
Organism: Proteus sp. G2300; assembly: GCF_009915965.1. NCBI lineage: Bacteria > Pseudomonadati > Pseudomonadota > Gammaproteobacteria > Enterobacterales > Morganellaceae > Proteus > Proteus sp. G2300. The sequence continues at coordinate 63,789 of NZ_JAABNK010000006.1, read as the reverse complement.
TTGATAGGCATCTTCGCTTAGCGGTCACTGGATTAAGTCGAAGTGGTAAAACGGCATTTATTACCTCTTTAGTTAATCAACTTATTAATGTGCATACAGGGGCGCGTTTACCGTTATTTTCAGCTGCACGAAATAAACAATTATTGGGTGTAAAACGCATTCCTCAACATAATTTAAATATCCCCCGTTTTACTTATGATGAAGGAATGGAGTCACTTTATCATACTCCCCCAAGTTGGCCTGTTCCGACTAAAGGGGTAAGTGAAATTCGTTTACAACTGCGTTATCGCTCAAATGAGTCATTAACACGTTTTATCAAAGAAACATCGTCTCTGTATTTAGAAATTGTGGATTACCCTGGTGAATGGTTATTGGATTTACCTATGCTTGAGCAAGACTATTTTGAATGGTCAGAGCAAATGAATAAGGTAAATCGACAAAGAATATTGCCAGAACAACATTGGCAAACACAATTTAAAAAATGCGATCCTTTTGCTCCGGCTGATGAAACATTATTAGCGGATATAGCCTCAGCTTATACAGAATATTTATTAGCATGTAAAAAAGAAGGACTGCATTTTATTCAACCGGGTCGTTTTGTTTTGCCTGGTGAATTAGCCGGTGCGCCTGTTTTGCAATTTTTTCCATGGCCTGATTTACAACAGCACGATATCGCTAAACTAAAGAATGCCGATAAACGTACAAATATTGGCATGTTAAAGCAACGTTATGAATATTATGGTCAGCATGTGGTAAAAGGGTTTTATCGGGATCATTTCCAAGGCTTTGATAGACAAATTGTTTTAGTGGATTGTTTGCAACCCCTTAATCAAGGTGCAGATGTTTTTAATGATATGCGACAGGCTTTAACACAATTAATGCGCAGTTTTCATTATGGTAAAAGAACATTACTCAGACGTTTATTTTCACCTTGTATTGATAAGTTGTTATTTGCGGCCACTAAAGCTGATCATATTACAGTTGATCAACACGAAAATTTAGTTTCATTGCTTCAACAGCTTATTCAAGATGCTAAACAAAATGCTATTTTTGAAGGGATCAGTATTGATTGCATGGGCCTTGCCTCTATTGCAGCAACGGAAAGTGGCATTGTTGATCATCATGGTGAAAAAATTCCAGCATTAAAAGGTTTTCGTTTAAGTGATAATAAGCCTTTGGTGTATTTCCCAGGTGAAGTGCCTAAGCGCTTACCTGAAAAAGAATTTTGGGAAAAACAAGGATTTAGTTTTGAGTCTTTTAGACCACAACAAATATCAAGAGATAGTGCAGTACCTCATATTCGCATGGATAGTGCCATGGAGTTCTTGTTAGGGGATAAATTAAAATGAATGAACCATTAAAATCACGAATTGATTTTCAAGAACCCATAGTTCAAGATGAAGTTAACTTAAAAAAAGGGATTGATTTTCAAGAGAGTGAACAATTTCTACCTATTGATCCTCGATTAGATGAAGAAAATGAAGGGCAATTAGAAGGCGATGTTCAATCAATTTTAAAACCTAAAAAAAGTGTCTGGAAACGTTTATTAACGATTGCGAGTACTATTTTAGGGATTAGTGTTATTGCCCAAACTGGACAATGGATTTATGACTCATGGATAAATTCTGACTGGATTGCGTTGGGTGCAGCCAGTGCAGGTGGCTTAATTGTTGTTGCTGGAATAGGATCAGTTATAACAGAGTGGCGTCGTATTTATCGTTTACGTCAACGTGCAGATGAAAGAGATAAAGCAAAAGAATTACTTTATAGCCATGCGATGGGAAATGGCCGACCATTTTGCGAAAAACTCGCGAAACAAGCCGGTATTAGCCCACAGCATCCAGCATTAATTCGTTGGCAAAGTGCATTACATGATACGCACAATGATAAAGAAGTATTAGAACTTTATAGCCAACTTGTTCAACCTATTTTAGATAAACAAGCAAGAGCTGAAATTAGCCGTTCTGCTGCTGAATCAACTTTAATGATCGCTGTTAGCCCGCTAGCGATGGTTGATATGGCTTTTATTGGTTGGCGTAATATTCGTTTAATTAATCGTATTGCTGAAATTTATGGTATAGAGTTGGGTTACTATAGCCGTCTAAAACTCTTTCGTCTTGTTTTAGTCAATATTGCATTTGCAGGGGCAACTGAATTAGTCAGAGAAGTAGGAATGGATTGGCTTTCTCAAGATCTTGCAGCACGATTATCAACAAGAGCAGCTCAAGGTATTGGGGCGGGATTATTAACGGCACGCTTAGGAATAAAGGCAATGGAATTATGTCGCCCTTTACCATGGATTGATGATAATAAACCTAAGCTAGGCGACTTTAGAAAAGAGCTAATAGGAAAATTAAAAACTACAATTGGTGGTAAGAAAAAGGAATAAATTATTATTCTTACCTTTTAGCAATTTTAAATAAAACCGTAGAAGCTTTTCTGCGGTTTTTTTGTATAAAAAATTGGCAAAAGTATTGTTTATATAAAATAACCATAATGAAGGAAGTAATAAGATATTATTTTAAAATAAGGCATAAAATAATATAAAGTGTTTTTATTATTTTATTGGTAATGAGGTGATTGTTTTAATAAGAAACTATTGTGATAAAAAATTTTAAAAAGAGTAAGTTCTTATGGAAAAAAGATGATTTGTAACTAATTGTATTTAAAGGTTAATTACTGCATTTCCAGTGGTATATTTGTAATTTTAATGATAATATTTCTTTTTTGAAAGAAAATAGTATTGAGTTTATTATGATAAATAGCGTTAAATGTCACTGTATAAAGAGTATCTCAGATCTATTCTATCAATACTTTTCAAATATCTAATTTGTAAGTTATTCGTTATTTAATAAATAGAGACGATTTTTTATTTATAAAAAATAGAAAAATAGGTAATAAATAATTCTTCTAAAAAGGTTAAAAAATGAAAGAAATACAAATGTCAGTAATAAAGAAACTTTCTAAACAAAGACGTAAACTCTATCTGAATTCTGCATTTAGTGTCTCAAATATTGATAACCAAATAAGTATTTTAATTCCTATACTTAGTGAAACGATAGATGAGATTAAAAAGAGGCAACATCAAAAACAGCCTAAGCGATTTCAAATAAAGGAGGTATCACAATTTTTTGAGTATCTCACTGAGTTAGACAAGAAAGAAAAGGCAATAAACGCATTAGAATATCTACTTTTTTGTTTTGATAACGGGTGTAAAACCATCAAAAAAATGATTAGCCAAGAATTAAGTCCTTTGATAAAAGACATCGAATATCTTATCGATTTTGAATTGAAAAAAATAATAAAAACCTCTTCATTTTCGTTATTGGACTTTTTTAAAGCATAAATAATTTTAGTTATCGTTCAGGAAATTAATTCATCTGTGTAAAAATAAATGTTAATACTGTCAACCTTTGCTGACAAGACCCTTTATTTCGTTGATATTTATGTATAATATCTAGAATTAGTTCAGGGTCACTCAGTATTAAGAAGGTTTATAATGCGTTTAGAGATCACTTGTGAAGATCGCATCGGGTTAACCCGTGAATTATTAGATCTGCTAGTATTAAAAAATATTGATTTACGTGGAATTGAGATATTCCCAATAGGTCTTATTTACCTGAATTTTTCACAGATTGATTTTGATATCTTTCAGCCATTAATGGCTGAAATACGTCGAATACATGGTGTTATTGATGTACGTACTGTTGCGTTTATGCCATCAGAGCAAGAGCATAAAGCAATGTGGACACTGCTGGAATCTGTGCCAGTACCTGTTTTTTCTATTAATATTAAAGGCCAAATAAAGTTACAAAATCCGGCAACTCGTCATTTATTTGAATTAGATGATAACGATAATAGTGAAAAATCATTCAATCAACTTATTCCTAATTTCAATATTCATCGTTGGTTAGAACAAAAAGATCCTATTGCTGAAATTATTCCCATTAATTTAAAAAAACAAAATTTTGATATGGAAATAGTGCCAATAAAACTTGCTGATGATAATCAGTCAAATCATTGTGTTGGTGCGCTTATTTTATTGAAATATCGTGATGTTGTTCATGACCATTCAAAATTAATTGTCAGTGATAATCATGAATTTGAGAAAATTATTGCTGTTAGTTCTCAAATGAAGCAGTTAGTTGAACGTGCAAAAAAAATGGCAAAAATGGATGCACCATTGTTATTAGTAGGTGATACAGGTACAGGGAAAGATTTATTTGCTAAAGCTTGTCATTTCCTTAGTTCTCGTGCTAGAAACCCTTTTTTAGGGTTAAATTGTGCTTCAATGCCTGATGATGTAGTCGAAAGTGAATTATTTGGCTATGCTGCTGGCGCTTATCCTAATGCAATCGAAGGAAAAAAAGGCTTTTTCGAGCAGGCTAATAGAGGAACCGTTTTACTTGATGAAATTGGTGAAATGTCTCCACAAATGCAAATAAAACTCTTACGGTTTTTAAATGATGGCACGTTTCGTCGAGTGGGTGAAGAGCGTGAAGTTAATGTTGATGTTCGTATTATTTGTGCGACACAAAAGAATTTATGGGAACTCGTTCAAAAAGGATTATTTAGAGAAGATCTTTATTATCGGCTGAATGTATTAACACTGACATTACCGCCATTACGTGAAAGAAAAGCTGATATTATGCCGTTGGCGATGCATTTTATTAATCAATATTGTATTGAACAACAAACAACCAAGCCAATAATATCACCTGAATTGTCCGTTTATTTAACTCAATATGGATGGCCTGGTAATGTTCGGCAATTAAGAAATACAGTTTATCAAGCTATGGCGCAATTAGTAGGAAATACACTACGAATTCAAGATATTACGCTACCTGAGCATACAGATGAAACACTATTTGATGAAAATCTATTAGAAGGTTCATTAGATGAAATGACGAAACGTTTTGAAGCTTCAATTTTGACGCGTTTATATCGTGATTATCCAAGCACACGTAAACTCGCAAAACGTTTAGGAATTTCACATACAGCGATTGCTAATAAACTAAGAGAATATAATCTCACGAATAGAAAGAATGAAAAGCCGGATGATTAATTTGGTCATCAAATTTGCCGCATAAAAAATAGACGAGCGTAATGCTCGTCTATTTTTTTATGCTCAATATTATTTCAATGCATTTAATGCATTATCATAATTTGGTTCAGTTGTTATTTCATCAACTAATTGGGTATAGATAACGGTGTTATTTTCATCTAAAACAACCACTGCACGACTAGTTAAGCCTGCTAATGGACCTGATGTAATTGCAACACCATAGTTTTCTTTGAATTCAGCACCGCGCATTGTAGATAATGTGACAACATTATCTAACCCCTCAGCGCCACAAAAACGTGCTTGGGCAAAAGGCAAGTCAGCTGAAATACATAAAACAACCGTGTTATTTAATTCATTTGCAACTTTATTAAATTGGCGAACACTCGCAGCACAAACACCGGTGTCTACGCTTGGGAAAATGTTTAGAACTTTACGTTTACCTGTAAAATTCGCTAAAGAAACATCATTAAGATCTTTACCAACGAGAGAGAAATCAGCTGCTTTTTGACCTACTGTTGGGAATTTACCCGCTAGAGTCACTGCATTTCCTTGTAAAGTAACTTGATGTGCCATTGTTGTTCTCCTTTATTAGTTGTCAGACTAATTGTTATTAATACTAAATTATTAACGAAAAATCTTGTTAATGCTTAACCATTATTAAAATTTGTCACTATTGACATAGTAACTACGAAAAACATAAAAATTTATAAAATATTTGTAAACAGTGATTGTGCCTTTTTATCAGGCTCTTATAATTATGCAGTTCATTCTCATACAGATTACAGGACGAAACAGACATGCGCAAAATATTCGTCATCTCATGTGCACTTGTCGTTCAAGGATTACTCCTATTGCAGGTAAATGCAGCGGTAGTACCCGCAGGAACGATACTCGATAAAAAACAAGAAGTGGTTCGACATTTAAAAGATGAACCAGCGTCGCTTGATCCTATTAATGCCGTTGGTTTAACTGAAGCTCAGGTGCAACGTGATTTATTTGAAGGGTTGACGATAGAAGATGAGCATGGACTTGCTATCCCTGGCGTTGCTCAAAGTTGGCGCACAGAAGATAATCGGGTGTGGATCTTCACGTTGCGTGATAATGCGAAATGGTCTAATGGAGAGAAAGTCACTGCAGCTGATTTTGTTTACAGTTGGCAACGATTAGTTGATCCTCAAAATCTTTCGCCTTTTGCATGGTATGCTTCGCTTGCCTCTATTGAAAATGCCCAAAAAATCATTGATGGAAAATTAAAACCAGCATCATTAGGTGTGGAAGCGATAGATGAAAAAACATTAAAAGTGACATTAGAGAGACCCATATCTTATTTTCCTAGTTTGACGACTAATTTTTCGTTATACCCAGTGCCTCGCCATTATATTGAAAAATATGGTGCTGATTGGATCAACGTTGGTAATTTAGTTGGGAATGGTGCTTTTGTTTTAAAAGACAGAGTTATTAATGAAAAAATTGTATTAACGCCTAACCCTTATTATTGGGATCATAAAAATACAGTATTAACAAAAGTGACTTTTGTACCGATAAACCATGAGTCACATGCGACTAAACGCTATTTAGCGGGTGATATAGATATAACAGAGTCATTCCCTAAAAATTTATACCATAAATTAATGAAAGATATTCCTAATGAGGTATATATACCCGATCAATTAGGAACATATTATTATGCTTTTAATACTCAATCAGGGCCGACAAAAGATATTCGTGTACGTAAAGCGTTGGCGATGGCAATAGACAGAAAAATCATTACTGATAAAGTATTAGGTACAGGTGAAAAACCAGCAAATCGTTTTACTCCGGATGTTACGGCTAATTTTACGCCAGAATTGACAATTTATGATGAATATAATCAAGATGAATTAGATAGCCAAGCTAAGATACTGTTAGCTGCTGCAGGATATGGTCCTCATAACCCATTAAAATTATCTTTATTATACAATAATTCGGAAAATCATCAGAAAATTGCCATTGCGGTGGCTTCTATGTGGAAGAAAAAGCTAGGGGTTAAAGTTGAGTTACGTAATCAAGAATGGAAAACGTATATAGACAGCCGAAACTCAGGTGATTTTGATGTAATAAGAGCATCATGGATTGGTGATTATAATGAACCTTCTACTTTCTTAAGTTTATTAGGCTCTAAACATGCGGGTAATATACCTAAATACCGAAACAAGCAATATGATGAAATTTTGGCATTGTCAAGTATGACGATTGATGCAAATGAGAGAAATAATCTATATAACCGAGCAGAACAAATAATTGCTGAGGATGCACCAATAGCACCTATTTATCAATATACGAATGGACGCTTGATAAAACCTTGGTTAAAAGGGTATCCCATTGGTAATCCTGAGGATGTGGCTTATAGCCATACCCTTTATATATTAAAGCATTAATATAGCAATGAAATAAATTACTTGAAATAGTCATCAGTGAATTCTGGCTGTGTAAAAGAGTAAGAGAGAATAAATAATGCCTCAAAGTTAACTCCTTGCTTTGAGGTGTTTTTTCTCTAAAAATAAATAAGAGAATAAAAAATTATTATTTTTAGTATTAAGATTATGAAGAAATTAGGTATGAGTGACAATATAAATAAAAAAGAACTCCTTTAAAAAGGGGGTAGCAAAATAAAGCAGATTAATTTATTGTCTGAATATAAATTATATTTTAAATGTTCTCTTTGCACGCTTTTTATTGTATCGAGCTGTTACAGTGATTAATAAAATATGTATAAAAAAGTCCCTCTGTTATAAAAACAGAAGGAGACTCAAAAGGAATAAACATTGCAGAAAAGATGTTAATACATTTTTACTACTTTGTTTTGACTAATTGTGCAATACACTTGATGTTAAATATTATATTTCACTTTATGCGTAGGTATAAACCCTTGACAACAATGAAAATTAATAAATTTATTGTGCTTTTAAAGCATTTTATAGAAAAAGATATCTATTTATTTTTCTTTTATTGTTAAAAAAACTATAGATTATCAAAGTGATTAAAAACGATAACCTAAAGATAATTGTATGCTATTTAATTCAATATGACGTTTGTTTGCTGTAGTATCGGAATAAAGATAGCCAAAATTAAAAGCAATCTCTTTTATTGGGGTATAATCGATGCCTATTTGACCAATAACACTCGTTGTATCAACACGATGTATGTCTGTTGTATTGATTTTAGGGTGAAGTTTATCTTCTTGGTATTTTAATTTATTAGGCCCCATTTGGGCATAAATAGAAAAATTAGGTGTTATTCTATAAGTAGGGCCGATTAATAGAGCTGTGGTTTTAGTTTTATATTGTTTTATCGATGGTGTGATAAAGCGAGCATCTTTAAAGGGTTCTTTATGATTTGAATTTAAATAGAGTAGAGAAACTAATAGACCCCAAGCATTTTCTGCTTCATAACGATAACTGACTATAGGTCCTTTTGCGGTATCTCCTTTTATTTTTCCATAAATATAACCACTATAGATAGTATGTGATTCATTGTAAGCATGTAATGTAGAAGAGAAAGGTAAAACTAAGCTACTTAAAATAAGTATGAATTTATTCATTATAGAGGTTCTATGTTGATGTAAAGAGCTCTATTTTTAGTAAAAACAAGTATGATTTCAATGTTAATTGATTGAAATTACTCTTAAAAAAAATTAGCAGACTTATCTTTAAGGTTTAATAAAAATGAGATTACATAAATAGCTTATTATTAAAAATTAGTTTATGAAGAGGATGTCAGAAGAATAATGTTAATAGAATAATCCTCACAATAGCTAAAGTTGCCTATTGTGAGTTTGAATTAAGTAAGAGAGTTATTTTTTATCGACAATTTCTACCAGCGTATATTTTACACTTGGTGCGTCAGCTGGAGGATTAGGAATATCAGTAACATTTACTTTTAATGTGTATTCAGTACCTGCTTTATATTCAAAACCCTCAATATTCTGATAGAAAAGGGACCATTCGCCTGAAGGTAGTTCTTTCACCTTCATGCATTTCATTGGTGCAACACCGACACAATCATAAAGTTGTGAATCAACTAGGAGTGTTTTTGTTGTATCAGTACTAGAGGCAGTATTTGTGCTTTCAGTCGATGTAACATCATTGCATCCAGCTAAAAGCAAAAATAAAGGAATAGCGAGAAATTTTTTCATATTGATGGCCTTATTTTTTAGGGTGCAATAAATGTATAAAATGATGTTTAGTATACACCAGGCAACAAATTATTATAAATTACAACAGATAAATTTTTTTCAATAAATAAAGTAAGTTATCTATAGATATTTCTAGTATTAATATACTAACGTAACTATCTAAATAAATTTTAGTGTAATAGTCCTAAAGTAGAAAATATAAACATCAATTGTAGGTAAATTGTACAAAAATAGTGTTGATATACAGTAAACTAGAAAAAAGTATAAAATAACGTATTGAAAAAGAATGAGATAAAGAGACGATATGCAAATCATTATTTGGTGGTCGAACATTGAATTTATCTATTGCGACTAAAGCAAGATTATGGAGGAAACTAAGTGAAAACAATTAATGACTCTATTTTGCAAGATTCAGATGCAATTTACACCACACAACTCGATGGTCATGGTGGCGTAATAAAAATAACAGCAGATACGATTGCTACAAATGATAATCCTTATTGGATACATTTAGACTATCGTAAGCCACAAAGCGCTAAATGGATACAAGAGACAGAATTACTTCCACCTATTGCTAAAGATGTATTGTTAGCAGAAAACATCAGGCCAAAGGCGCAACGTATTGGCGAAGGTATCGTCATCAATTTGCAAACAATCAATAATAATCCTAATGATAGACCTGATGAACTTGTTGCATTCAGAATTTATATTAACAGCCAAACAATTGTTTCAAGTCGTCATCGCCGAGTTAATTCGGTAGATTCCGTTATTCATACCTTAGAGTTAGGCAATGGGCCAGAAAATAGTGGTGATTGGCTTATTACTATGGCAGATGCGGTTACTGATGAAATCGGTGAATTTGTTGAAACTTTGCATGACCAATTAATCGAACTCGAAGATATGATCCTCGATCAGCAAATACCTGCGAGAGGGGAACTTGCATTATTAAGAAAACAGTTAATTGTTTTACGTCGTTATATGGCTCCGCAACGAGATGTATTTTCTAGGCTTTCTATCGAAAAATTACCATGGATGAGCGATAGTGATAGAGTCACAATGCTTGAAATATCAGAAAGACTTTCTCGACGTTTAGAAGACTTAGACAGCAGTATTTCTCGTACAGCAGTGATAGCCGATGAAATAACATCAATGATGGCTGACGCGATGAATAGACGTACTTATACAATGTCATTAATGGCGATGCTGTTTTTACCCACCACATTTCTAACAGGGTTATTTGGTGTTAATTTAGGCGGAATACCAGGAAATGAATTTCCTTATGGTTTTACTATCTTTTGCTTATCGTTATTTATTTTAATTGTGATTGTTACTTGGTGGTTAAAACGTAGTAGGTGGTTGTAAAATTTCAGCAAATTAATCGTAACTAAATGGATTTAAAAAAGAATTCTCTAGTCCTGTTTGAGATATATCAATTTTTTGAAATAGAACATCTGGCATTATAACTCTCGCAGGTGAATACAACGTTGAGCGATGAACGTTGTGCTCCATAATTGTAGTTTTTCTCATATTGAGTTCTTAATACAGAATAATTGACCATTATTACACCGATGTTTATTAACATCGGTTTTTTTTTGCTTAAATTTATTGTTGGTTGTTATTTCATCACAAAATCCTAAGTCTCAAAACAAGACTTAGGAAAAAGCGCTTTATTTCACTTCAACAATATCGAGCTTATTTTGGCTAAAGTCAGGACGTTCATCATCTTCTTCTTGGAACATCACGGGGACAGATGGAATATCATCTTTATCGAAAGCTAAATCGCCACCATTGATGACTTCATCGCCATGTTTGATGTTAGCAAAATCAAATAATTGAGTATCACATAAGTGTGATGGAACAATATTTTGTGTTGCTCTAAACATTGTTTCAATGCGACCAGGGTAACGCTTGTCCCAGTCTCTTAGCATCTCTTTAATAACTTGACGTTGAAGATTAGGCTGTGAGCCACAAAGATTACACGGGATAATTGGAAATTGTTTTGCTTGGGCAAAACGTTCAATATCTTTTTCACGAGCGTAAGCAAGAGGGCGAATGACGATTTGTTTACCATCATCACTCATTAATTTAGGTGGCATACCTTTAAGTTTTCCACCATAAAACATATTTAAGAATAATGTTTCTAAAATATCATCACGATGATGACCTAATGCAATTTTTGTCGCCCCTAACTCTGTCGCTGTACGATATAAAATACCCCGGCGTAAACGAGAGCATAAAGAACAGGTTGTCTTTCCTTCTGGAATAATATCTTTGACAATTCCATAGGTATTCTCTTCAACAATTTTATATTCCACACCGAGTTCATTTAAATATTCAGGTAAAATATGTTCAGGAAATCCAGGTTGTTTTTGGTCTAAATTCACAGCAATAAGTGAAAAGTTGATGGGGGCACTTTTTTGCAGATTCATTAAGATAGACAGTAGCGTGTAACTATCTTTACCACCAGAAAGGCAGACCATGATTTTGTCGCCATCTTCAATCATATTAAAGTCAGCGATAGCTTGCCCAACATCACGGCGTAAGCGTTTTTGTAGTTTGTTGAAATTATACTGTTCTTTTGGGATGCTCATTTTTACGGTTCTATATCGTTGCTGATTATTCTGTAACTTGCTACCAAGGCTTTGTTTTTTATCACGAATGCTGAATGATTTAAAAGTCATATAAATCAATAAAATGTCTTACAACTCAAGTGACAGCGTTTTGTAAAACAAAGTTATTTATGGCAAGAAAATGGATAAGTTGCTAATGATAGCAGATGGTTGGGTGGTTTCGATATAGATAACTACAGTTAAGCGATTTTAGCGCGATAAAAATAGGAAATAATAATCTTATCTGTTTGGATAATTGTAGGTTTGATAAGATATTTTGAGGACAAAACCAACATAACCCAAGTCTTGTCCTTCGTAAAATTTATTATTAATAATTATGATGATAATGTGGCTAACTTAGTTGCAAACCCCATAAAGAAAAGCCCAATAACACCATTACCTAATTTAGCGATATTTTTGCGTGAACCGAAGAAACGAGCAAGGGCGACACCACCAAAAATAAGAAAAGAGAGATAGATAAAGCTAAAAGCCTCAAGCATAGATGCTAAAATTAAATAAGATAATCCAGTGTGCGCGTAATTAAAATCAATAAACTGAACGAAAAATGAAATATAAAATAAAATGGCTTTAGGATTGGTTAAGCTTAATGTTAGTGCTTTTCTGAAAACATGTTTTTGTATCGTTGTTGTCTGTTCCGTGTGTGCCTTTTTGGAGAAAAAAGTTGCATGGATAATTTTTATTCCTAAATAAAGGAGATAAAAAGCACCTAAAAAACGGACAATAGTAAAGAGTACAGGCGAGGCTTTTATAACAGATGCGACACCAATAAAGGCGAGAAAGATCAAAATGGCATCACCTAAAAAGACACCAAATGCAGCACGATAACCATCACTGACGCCACCTGATGCGCTTGTTTTTAGCACATAGAGTGTATTAGGGCCAGGAACGAGGATAATAAAAAACATGCCTGCAAGGTATGTCCAGATATTAAGTACACCAAATTGTTCAAGCCACACGTTAACCCCCAAATCTTACTTTCTCTGTATTACTTCATGAATAGCCATTATATAAAGAGAATCAAAGTTATTTAAACGCATATTTTTATCAATATTGAGAATAAATGTTTGATGTTTACTGCTCACTGTGTGAAAAACAGGCTTTTTTATCATTTCAAACGGATTACTGCATCATATTGCTTTTTTATGAATTGTGTCTCGCTAAAAAAAGTTAGGGTTTAATTATATATATAGATTTTCCATAAAGGTAAGCTATGACAATTTCTTAAGTAGGTAAAATTAAAATAAAGTTACCTACCACAAAGTATTTTCAATCATCATTTCAATCTGTCATTACTGATGTCACTGAGCAACTTTCTCAATTGTTAAAAGAAAGATTACATAGCATATATGTTTATGGCAGTGTAGCTAAGGGATGTGCAACAGAGGGAATATCAGATTTAGATATTTGCTTAATTTTAAATCATGAAATAAACGAAAGCGAAATTCACCTGTTAGATAATGCAAGAGCAACATTAGAAAAACAACACTCTATTGTCAGCAAAATTGATTTCGATATTGGTATTTTAAGCGAGGTATTGGCATCTAACAATTTATACAGTTGGGGCTATTGAAAAACATCACTTACAAAGGGCAATAGCGCGTAAACTTATTCGCTCAACAAATATTTTACGTAATGAAAAAGATGAGTATTGGCCTGAAACACTAGAAGACTTCGTAAAAATAGTAGAAGCAAATTATCCAGATCAACAAAAAAGTATTAATTATCTTTTATCTGAAAGCATAAAGCCAATCGATGATATAAATGTGTTTATACAAAAAGCAAAGATATTTACTCATTGGTTAGAAGTTGAGTGTTTAAAGAAAGATAAAGAGGATAACCTGAGAAAATAAGGCGGTTTTTATTCTTTTAAAGAAGCATTTTTCTTATGTAAAAAATCTAGATCTCTTAAGTTAACTAGACTATATTTATCTGTATTTTTATACAGTATCTTGTATTGTTCAATTACGGTAAGGAAAATGTGATGTTAAAAGTGATTGCTGAAGATTTTATTAAAACAGAAGCGATAGAAATTGTTTTACCTCTTTATCGTGAGCTTGTTGAAGCGACTAAGAAAGAGCCTCTTTGTATTAGCTATAATTTATATGTTGATGAAAAAGATCCAGGTCACTTTGTCTTTGTTGAACAATGGCCAGATCATGCTGCGCTTGATACACATTGTGCTAGTGAACATTTTCAGCGACTAGTTCCGATGATCAATGCATATAAAAAAGTTGAGCCTAAATTTTTGCTTATGGCAGATGCTTTTGATGAAAATTAAAAGTAATAAAACTTGTCTCAATTATAGTGAATACACTAAATATTAAGAAATAAAACAAGAGAGATGATGATGTTAGCGAAGTATATATCTCAAATTGTAAACCAAGAAGATAATTATCAAATTTTAAGTACTCAGAAATTTTGGGATAACTTAGCAGAAATAACCAGAGTAACTCATAGTTGGTTATTTCCTGATGGTGTCATCTTGAAATGCATAGAAGAGATAGAAACAGAGTTCTATGATAATGACGCTCAATGTCCTGAACATTGGATCACTTGGGAAATTGTAGAATCGAATAACAAAATTATCTCTCCTTGTCGAAAAGAATTTTTTAATTTATGCCAGCAAAGTTTTTGGTTAAAAATGCAACTTGCTAATAATATATAAACATAAAATAAACTTTACTCGCGGCCTTTTTTATCTCTAGATTAATATACATTTCTATTGAGTACATATATGGAAAATTTAAAAAACAATCAAGAATATTTAGATAGAAATTTCACTAAACTTGATATTAATGAATTGGCACTTAGCAATGTTATTTTTGAGGAATGTGAATTTCACCAGTGTAATTTTTTATCTGCTGAGCTATTGCATTGCAAGTTTGTACATTGCTTATTTGAAAAATGTAATTTAAGTTTAGCTAATTTTCCTAATACTCGATTTTCTAATACTGAATTTGTTGGATGTAAACTTGTTGGTATTGACTGGACAAAAGCACATTGGCCAAAATTTGATCTTTATTCTCAACTCAGTTTTAAAAATAGCATTTTAAGCGGATGTAACTTTTTTGGATTAAAACTGAGCGAATCTATTTTTGAAGAGTGTAGATTACATGATGTGGATTTTAGAAATGCGGAGCTTCAAAGATCACTTATGATTGGTTCTGATTTTTCTAATAGTTTGTTTATGCAAACAAATTTAGAAGGGGTTGATTTTACTCATTCGCATTCTTTTGATATTGATATTCGTCAAAATAAAATGACGAAAGCAATTTTTTCTAAAATAGAAGCACTCGATTTACTTAAATATCTTGATATTAAATTGATTGATTAATCACCATAGAGAATTAAGTAATATTTAATGTGAGATTACTATACAGTATAAACATTTAAATTACTTAAAATAAAAAAATATTTTGTTTCAAAAATAAAATATATTTACTTTAGTTAGTGATTAAGTTTTTTACATTTAATTAATAATAGATAGAAAGTAAACAAATCTAATAAAAATTTAAAATCAGTTTTCTCACAATTTTATAGTCTTAATATTCCATTAATAATAGATAAAAATAAGGTGAATTTATTTTTGAGATAAATAGTCTTTTAATTATTAATTTAACCATAAGAATTTCTTTATAAAAATTAACTAATAACGTATTATTTATAAATAAAATTTATTGAGTATTAAACTTAATTTAATAAGAGAGCTAAATTCTAGTTTAGTTCTTTTTTCTATCTTTTGCTTTTATATAGAGAATAAAAATGAATCGTAATTTATTTCTATCTACTTCGTTGTTAGCTATTTCTACACTTTCATTTAATGCACAAGCCACGTTAGATAATACTTTATCAGTAGGTTATGCTCAAAGTTCAATTAAATTAAATGATGATAAAATAGATGATAATCCTAAAGGAATTAACTTTAAGTATAACCATGAGTTTGATAATGATTGGGGAGTTATTGGATCACTGACGTATACAAAATTAACCTATAATTATTATAGTCGTTGGGGAAAAATTGGTTCAACTGAAATTGATTATGTTTCATTAACGGCTGGCCCTAGTTATCGTTTTAATGACTATTTTAGTGCATATGGTTTAATTGGTTTTGGTCACGCTAGCCAAGAAGATAAATATTATTATGTTAATGATACATACAGCAAAACGTCCCTGGCTTATGGATTAGGTTTGCAAATTAATCCAATCCCAAACGTAGCAATTGATGCATCTTATGAATATTCAAAAATTGATAATGCAAAATTTGGTACTTGGGTATTAGGTGTTGGTTACCGTTTCTAATATTAAGCTGATAAATAATATTTTTAAAAGGTCATGTTATGTGGCCTTTTTATTTTTCTAAAATAGAAATTAAATAATATTTAAATAAATCATTTCATTTGATTTTAAAATTTATTGATCTTCTATTTTCAAATAAATATTTTATTTATTTACCTTTGTTAGAATGGTTCTATTTATTACCTTCCTGTTAAAATTAAATTATTTATATAAATTTTTACTTTTATTTATTATTTTAAGTGGAAGTGGCGATTTATAGTATTGAATTAATTGTAATTTAAACTATTTTTCTTGCTGTTTCTCATTTTATTAACGAAAGATAATATTGAGATATATAATGAAAAATAAATTATTATTACCAATTACAGCAATTTTCTTATCAATAACGACATGTAATGCATCTGCTACATTAAAAAATATATTGTCTTTAGGTTATGTACAAAGCCAATTAAAAATGGATAGTAATAATGTCACTGATACGCCTAAAGGTATTAATGTAAAATATAATTATAAATTAATGAATGATTGGGGCTTGTTTAGCTCATTTACATATAATAAAGAAAAATATTCTTTTGCTATTAACGATAGTAAAGGGAATATAAATTATAATTATTACTTATTCTCTATAGACCCAAGTTATCATTTTAATGAATGTATAAATTTATATGGTTTGATTGGTATTAGCTCAATTAACATGAAATTAAACAGTGAAAATAATTCTAGTAATATTCATTTCAATAAGATATCAAATAGTTATAGTTCAGGCTTACAATATAACCCGATTGCAAAGCTTGCTATTGATGCATCTTACGAATACTCAAAGCTAAATAACATCGAATTCGGTACATGGGTGGTCGGGCTTGGCTATCGATTCTAATTTTATTGCGGTTACTTATAAAAAGACAGATAAATTTTCTTTTTGATAGAAAGGGTTGGTAATATGTTTATCAACCTTTATTTAAAAAATATAAGTTCATCTCTATAACTTAACATACAAAAAAATTATAATTTTTAATTATTTTTATTCGGATATAATAAATCATATTTAAAAATAATTTTTATTAGGAAAGTATATGTTAACTATAATAAAAGCAGAACCTTCACACTACGATGAAATGATAGTTGTTTGGGAGTCATCGGTTAGAGCTACGCATACATTTCTATCTGAAGATATCATTTCATCGCTTAAAAAAGATATTGTAGAACAATATTTTCCTATGCTTAATACTTATATTGCGATAGACAATAATAATGTTATTCATGGGATCTTGGGTACAGCAGAAAATAAGTTAGAAATGTTATTTGTTGATGCAAATTCTAGAGGGCATGGTTGTGGCAAATTGCTTATAACTTTCGCGATAAATATATTGCATATTGATGAGTTAGATGTAAACGAGCAAAATCCCCAAGCAATTGGCTTTTATCTTTATGTTGGATTTGAGCAAATAGGGCGCTCTGAGGTAGATGGACAAGGAAATTCTTTTCCATTATTGCATTTAAGATTAAATAAAAATAAGTATAAACACTAAGAAAGAAAATATTAAAGATATAAAATAGATGAGATAGTAAAAAACCTCTCTATTTATCTTATGTAAATAATAATTATCCACTCAAATTTGATTTATATCGTAATAAAACTCATGATTTAATGGAATAATTTTTCATAACTTAATAAAAAATATAATAGCGGAATTATTATGAAAAAAAATTTAGTGGTCATTTTATCTTTATTTTTCCTATCGGCTTGCTCTGAATCACAAGAAAATAGGGTTATTGCGTATTGCATGGATACATTGAATATTTATAGTACAGTAACAAACGAGCAGTGTCTGTGTTTTTATAATGAAGCACGTGATAAATTTTCTTCAACAGATATTGATAGAATGGTCCAATCACCACCAATAATACAAGATAGTACGCTGACAAGAGAAGGTACAATGTTTTTAACTATTGCTCATTCATCTAAATGCTTTGAGTAAATTACCTATATCAAAGATAAAAGTAGGGAGAAAAGTGCTAATTACTTATATCGTACTTTTCATTTTCTATATCATTATTACCAAAGATATTGCATAAAGGGTAAATAAGCAAAAACTAAAGCAATGAGTATAAACAATAGACGAAATAATATTTTTTGTGTTTTCATTGCAGCATAGAGCATGACGATAATAACTGCTATGCAGATATACCAATAAAATGTCCCAAAGAAAGCTAAGGAAAAAATAGTATCAATAATAAATTGACTCTCACTCATTTTATTTCTCTCTGACATAAAAAATCACCCACTAAAATATAAGCGGGTGAAGATAAAAGCAATTATCAGGTGCGTAGTAAAACCGCGTTCTTTAGAACAGGGCGGATGTCAAGATTTCCAAATAATATGGAACATAGGCTGTAATGGATCGCGACTAATTAGGACACGACCAAAAATATCATCAATATCAGCATCATCATCAGGTGCAAGGCCAATAATTACTTCACTAAAGCGAGCTGGTGTAACAGGAAGGCCGACAATAAACTGCCAATCATTACCTAATGGAACCACTTCAGCAGCGCCTCTTTCTTCAAATTGCAAGTTAAACAGTAATTGATCTGCAACATCCAAATTATCGGCTGCTTGAGCTAAAAATAAATCGTAAGCTTGTTCTAGTGCTTCATCTTCACTAATTAAGGTTGGTTCATTCATGGTAATGCCTGTATTATTTCAATATTATCGCGTTGTTTGTATGATATTTTTGCTTATTTAGCAAATTATATTGTTACCCTTTTTATTATAACAGAGGGCTAAAGAAATAGCAGATGCGCTCTAACACTCGATTTAAGAATGGACGTTTCTCCCATTCGTCTAATGTTAATTCTGTAGAGCGAGCAATATAATCATATTGAACAATGCTTAAATCACTTCCAAACCCTTCATCATCAATAACAACGGTAATTTCAAAATTTAACCACAAACTGCGCATATCAAGATTTACTGAACCGACCATACTAAGTTGCCCATCAACCATGACGCTTTTGGTATGTAATAAGCCATCTTCAAACTGGAAGACTTTCACACCGGCTTCGAGCATTTCTGTAAAAAATGCACGACTTGCCCAACGTACAAGAAAAGAGTCATTACTACGAGGTACAATAATACTTACCTCAACACCACGCATTGCTGCGGTTGAGATTGCATGTGCAAGATCGTCGCTAGGCACAAAATAAGGTGTTGTAAGCACTAATTCATTTCTTGCTGAATAAATCGCTGTAATTAAGGATTGTTGAATAAGTTCATCAGGAAATCCTGGGCCTGATGCGATAACTTGTGTTGTGTGACCACTTTCTTGTTCACAAGGCATAATGTTGTCATCAGGCGGTGGTGGTAAGTGGCGTTCTCCGGTTTCCATTTCCCAATCAAAGGCATAAATCATACCTAAAGTGGTTGATACTGGGCCTTCCATTCTTACCATAATATCAATCCATTGACCGACGCCAGAATCTTGCTTGAAATAACGAGGATCAACCATATTCATACTTCCAGTGTAAGAAATATAGTTGTCGATTAATACGATTTTTCGATGTTGACGCAAATCCATGCGACGTAAGAAAAAACGGAATAAATTAACATGCAATGATTCGACAAACTCAATACCTGCTGCTCTCATGACATCAGGGCCTTTAGTTCGAAAGAAATTCCAACTGCCTGCGGAATCAACCATAATCCTACATTTTACGCCACGCTTAGCGGCTTTGATTAATGCATCAGTGACTTCATCAACTAAGCCCCCGGATTGCCAAATATAAAAGACCATTTCTATGTTATCGCGTGCATTGTTAATATCACGCGTAATCGAATTAAGTGAATCTTCACAGGTTGTTAAAAGCTCAATTTTGTTACCTTTAACCCCTTTAATACCTTGGCGCTTAGCGGTTAATTGAAAAAGAGGTGTAGCAACATCGCTCGTACTTGTGGCAAAAATATGCTTACACTTTTTTAAGTCCTCAAGCCATGCGACGACAGAAGGCCACATTTGCTTTGCATGTTCAACTCGTCGTTTACCTAAGTGTAATTCGCCAAAAGCAAAATACGCAATGACCCCAACTAACGGTAGAATATAGATGATTAGTAGCCATGTCATGGTTGAAGTAACGGGGCGTCGGTGCATAAGGACACGAAATGTGACACCCGCAATTAATAACCAATAGAAGAAAAAGGTTAGCCAACTTAATACAGTATAAAATGTTGTCATAGTAGAGCTATTTTCCGTTGAAAATGAATAGCATGGATAAGCTAATGGCAATTTACTAAAAATAGTTCATTATTTTTGTTATTTGCCGAATGTTGTTATTAAATCAGGATTATTATCTCTGTCAAATCTCTTTATTAAAAGATAAGCAATAAGATACAACTCTTTATTTATTTTTTCTTTGTGAGAAAAGCTAAAAGAATGGATGAAATCTAAGCAAACCATAAATCCCCCCTTGGATCACAAAATGAACGTCTTATAATAGTCCACTTATTTCGAAAAAATAGGTGCTGATAACATGAGACACAGTAGGACTGAAGTAGCTCGTTGGCGAATGATGAGACAAGCTATACGTAGACGTCGTCGATGGTTAGAAGGGCAATCTCGTCGTAATTTCCGAATTTATAAACTGCGTAAGCTGGATACTTCTAGAAAACATAGAGCACTTTTATTTGTACAACACATAGAATGGAACTCATAATTTCATTTTTTAACAGTTTATATCAATCATTTTACTAAACGTTATTGAATATGATTGCTATTTGCATTTAAACTAGGGGCATTATTTTTTCTTTAGGTGAAATAAGATCAGTTATGCGTTGGAAGCTTTGGGTATTCATATCACTCTGTCTGCATGCCTCACTTGTTGCGGCAGCGATGTTATATGTTGTAGAAGATAAGCCAGTTACACCTGAGCCTATCTCTATACAGATGTTGGCATTTGCTGCAGATGAGCCTGTTGGCGAACCAGAACCTGTGGTTGAAGAAGTTACACCTCCAGAGCCTGAGCCGGTTATCGAGCCCGAACCAGAGCCTGAGCCTATTCCAGATGTGAAACCTGTTATCGAAAAACCAATAGAGAAAAAACCGGAACCAAAACCGAAACCTAAGCCAAAACCTGTGGATAAACCGAAACCGCCTGTTGAGCGACCACAACCTTTAATTGTTAATAAAGGTAATGATCTCAAAAATCTTAACCCGACGGCAAAGCCAAGTGATAAAGGTGATGAAAAACCAGTTGCAGTGGCAAGTAGCGGTGAAGGTAAAGTACCTAATGCAATACGCCAAGGTTTACCTGAGTATCCACCACGAGCACGAGCAGTGGGAATGGAAGGTTCCATTAAAGTTCGTTTTGATGTTGATGCTGATGGAAGAGTCGATAATGTAGAAATTATTTCTGCGGATCCTAAAAACGTGTTTGAGCGCGATGTAAAAAGAGCGATGCGCCAATGGCGTTATGAAAAAATTCCTTATAAAGGAAAAGTGATTGTGATTGAGTTCAAAATGACAGGGATATCAACAAGCTAATTTTTATAAAATTCAATGGGTAAATAAAGCGATATCCGCATTTGATACCGTGTAAACAAAAGGCACTTTATTAAGTGCCTTTTTTAGTATTTCAAATTTTAATGTTTTTACGCTATTCGTAGTAACGAAATACGCAGTTATTCCATTGTACTTGTTAGTGTGAAGTGAGCTTTACCTTCAGGTAAGCGACGAGCCGAATTGTTCTCATCAACGGCAACATAGGTAAATACTGCTTCTGTTGCGCGATAACGTTGACCGACAGGCTCTGTGGCAACTTTTTTAACCCAGACTTCAATATTAACAGTAATTGAAGAGTTGCCTGTTTTTAAGCAACGTGCGTAGCAACAGACGACATCGCCAACAGCAACAGGTTTAAGAAAGGTAATGCCCGTTACGCTTACAGTAACGACACGACCTAACGCAATTTCTTTTGCTAAAATTGCACCACCAATGTCCATTTGAGACATTAACCAGCCACCGAAAATATCACCATTGGCATTAGTATCAGCAGGCATGGCAAGGGTGCGTAAAACGAGTTCACCATTAGGCAAAGATTGTTGTTCAGTCATGGGGAATAATGTATCTGTTAATATTGAAACCAAGGAGATATTTACTCGTCATACTTCAAGCTGTAGCCTTGTTGGCTACACTCATTCACACTAGTCACATACTTATGTATGCTCCTAGTGACTCATTCGCTTGCCGCCTAGCTACATTTTAAATTATTTAGAGTATCTACAGGCTATACTCTAATAGCTACAACTTAAATTATTTAGAGCACATATCTCCCAATAAAATAAAAATGATTATTCAGATTTTGAATGAGCATCATGTGATGTCGATTTAGAAACTTGGTTTGTCATATTATCTGACAGGCTTTGCTCATCACTTTGTGTGACTTCGCCTTCGCTCTGTTCCTCGGGTAAACGGTTATTCCAAATATACACCACACTGGCGATAGTAAAAATAAAGGTCAAAATGGTTAAGCCGAAGACTTTAAAATTAACCCAAGTCTCTTCTGGTAAAGAGAATGCCACGTAGATATTACCTAAGGCACACGCAAAAAAGAAAATCACCCAGGCTATATTAACTTTTTTCCAGTTAGCTGGTGGCATGGCAAGTTCTTTACCTAGCATTCTTTCCATTAATGTTTTAGGTGTAAATAACTGCATAGCAATTAATACAACGGCAAAAATGGCATATATAGCGGTGACTTTCCATTTAATGAAATCAGCAGAATGGAAGAAGATGGTTAATGAACCAAAAATAGTGACAACAATCGCCGTAATGAGAGGTGCTTTTTCAACTTTATGGAAAATAAGCCACGTCAAGCCGACTGAAATCCACGTCGCGACAATTAATGCGCCTGAAGCATAGAAAATATCTTGCCATTTATAGAAGATAAAAAACACTAATAGTGGAGCAAAATCAAGTAATTGCTTAAGCCAGCCATTTTTCATAACAAATAGGAACCTATGGTAATTAAATTCATAAACTAGGCTATTCTAATGCAAAGCGACAGAAAATGGGTAAACAATTGCATATCTTTAATGATGAAGTGCTGATTTATATAAAGATCATAGTTTTCCCCTGAAATAACTCAATGAAAAATCAACGTAATTATCTTTAGAGGGGATTAAAATTAAAGCTTGAGTTATGAAAGAGGATTTAAACATCACTCTAGTATATTATTCAGTAACTCATCAACATTACCTGCCACTTCTTGATGAATGCATAAATAAAAAAGTATTTCTGGTAAGAGGAAATCAATGAACGGAAAAAGAATAATAAAATGGATGCCAGGATTAGGCTTATTGTTTAATTATAAGCGTGATTATTTTGGCTATGACTTAAAAGCAGGGCTTTCTGTTGCTGCTGTTGCATTGCCTGTTGCAATTGCTTATACCGAGTTATTAGGGATTAACGCGATTGTTGGATTATATGCCTGTATTTTTCCGATGATTATTTATGCGTTGTTTGGGACATCGCGTCAGTTAATTACAGGGCCTGATGCCGCAACCTGCGCTGTTATTGCCGCTGTTGTTATTCCATTATCAGCGGGTGATGAGAATGCGAGATGGCAACTTGCGATTATTATGACGGCAATGACGGGATTTTGGTGTATTTTAGCCAGCCATTTTCGGTTAGGGGCTTTTACTGATTTTCTGTCTCGACCTATTTTACAAGGGCTTTTAAATGGTGTCGCGATCACCATTATGGTTGGGCAAATCAGTAAAGTATTTGGTTTTGATACCTCTCCCGATCACCTAATTGAAAAATTAATTGAAGTGCCGTTTCGATTAATGGATGCGCATTTACCCACCGTATTAATGTCTGCGATAACATTAGCTCTATTATTAGGCATTCGCTATTTTCGTAGCCGATGGCCAGCCCCCTTAATTGCTATGGTCGTGATGACGTATTTAAGTTGGCAATTTGATTTGGCAAGCTTTGGTATTGCTATCGTAGATAAAGATGCGGGAAATGTTGATCTGTTTTTACCGGTTGTATCCATGACAGGATTTCATCCAGGTGTCTTGAGAGAATTGTTAGTTCCATCGATAAACTTGGCGGTCATTAGCTTCGTTAGTTTTATGATGACAGCTCGCAGTTTTGCCAGTAAGAACGGTTATGATGTCGATGCAGACCAAGAGTTAAAAGCGTTAGGTATTGCTAATATTGCATCTGCTTTGTCTCAAGGATTTGCGGTGAGTGCTGCAAGCAGTCGTACCGCAGTCAATGATTCTGTCGGTGGTAAAACGCAGTTAGTTTCTATTATTGCAGCGTTGGTGATTTTGCTTGTGCTGTTATTTTTGACCGATTTTCTCGCCTATATTCCATTATCTTCACTAGGCATCGTATTGATTGTTTCTTCATGGTCTTTGCTGAGTATCCGCCACATTTGGTCTTATCGTAAGCGTAATAAACAAGCATTTACATTGGCATCTTTTACCTTACTAGCTGTGTTATTGGCAGGGCTAATTAACGGTATCGGCTTTGCCGTTTTATTAGGATTGTTACAATTTTTACGTATTGTTTTTCGTCCAAGCGATCAGTTATTGGGTGTTGATGAACAGGGTATGGTTCACTCAATGAATAAAGATAATGGTATTGAGCCTATTGATGGCTTAATGATGTACCGGTTTAATTCACCGCTGACTTATTTTAATGTGGGTTATTTTAAAAAACGGGTACTTCAGCTCGTTGATAACGCACCTCAACGCCCAGCATGGTTAGCAGTAGATGCAGCTGTAAGCTTTACCTATGACGATGTTAGCGTGTTTGCTGCTATTGATGAGCTAATACGAGAGTTGCGAATAAAAGGTGTGAAATTGGTTTTAGCAGGCCGTAGAACAGAATTAAATCGTTGGATTGAACGTAATAAGATTTCGCTCAATGAAGATGATTTGATTATTGCCCCCGATCTCTATTTTGTGATCCGGCTGTATCAAAGCCGACAGCAAATTAAAGAGAAGCAAAAGGAAGCAAGAAAAGAGGCTCTAAAGAAAGAGATAGCAAGCAGTGATGAGGATAGCTCAAATTTGCAAATAACCAGTAATCGCGATACTCCTAAAGTGTGCTGATTAAGATTGATTTTTCTCACTGACACTAAAAATCCCGTGATAAGTTGCTAGCTTATATACGGGATTTTTATCACTTCATTTTATGTTAGCAGTAAGATTAACTTTGCTGTTTTGTGTATTTATTTTCGACTAACATAAATAAGCGAAACAGGTAAATTATGATCCACGCTGAAGCCATATTTTTCAAAAGATAGAATAAGAAGTTATGGACAATATTAGGTAATTGAACGGTGAGGTTACCCACAAAACCAATACCAAACTGCAGTAAGATCCAAATGCCTAAAGCAGGGATAAGTGCCGCAGATTCATTAAAGCCAATTTTCCAACCTAAGCGTATAGCACTTCCTATATTTTGTTGGCGTACTAAAACAACCGGTGCTAGCGCAAATCCGATTAACAAAATAATGCCTGGAATAATCATCACCATAAAGCCTGCACTAATCAAAATAGAGCACAGAACTATCAATAAAAACATTTTTGGTAAACGAGGTAGGCTTGCATTCAATGTCTGACCTAATGTGACATTATGTCTTGTTGAAATTGCCATAGCGAACATCAGTAAGGTGAGCACTAAGAGGCTTTGTTGTAGCGTTTCAAAGACGTAGAGCAATAACACTTTTTTGGCAATGCCGACGACACTGCTCGACATGGCTTCTAGTTCTGCAGGAGAAGTAGATGAGAGCTGTGTATTTTTAAAATTAGCGACAAATTCGATCATCAATTGGTACTCTTGAGGATTAGGACCAATTAATGCATGAATGATCGCTAAAACAATAGCAAGAATAGCGCTAATAGTAACAATACTACGTCGTTCATTCTTATAAAAATTCAGACTGTCTCGGTAGATTGTGCGTGCCGTGGTAGGCATGAAACTGCTCCTGTGAAAATAGACTAAGTCAATGAGCGCTATTGTACCTTTTACAACAGCAAAAAGGGATATTTTCTATCAAACCGCTTATTAAGCTTATTTCTTGATACTCATTATCATTGTGCTCTCATTATTTAAATTAAATAAAACATTATTTTAACATATGAATAACCTTATTTTTAAATATGCCTTTTAAAGATATTTTTTATTCAAAAAATAGCAGTAACTATAAATATAATTATAAGAAAAAATGGTATTAATGTGTAATTTGATGTGGATCAATTATAAATAATTATATTGATAAATAATAAAAAGAGAAATAACACTTTCTGCAAAAATAATTCCAAAGTTGTGATCGGTATTAGATCATAATTACCAATAAATGGTTATATTTTTAGCGGAGATTTTACTTATTACAGGAATGGGTTAAATAATGAAAAAACTTTCTGCGCTTATTTTAGCGGCTGCAACTCTTGCGCCTTCTATTTCTTTCGCTCACCAAGCGGGTGATTTCTTATTCCGTGCAGGTACTGCAACTGTTCGTCCTAATGCAGGTTCTGATGCAATATTAGGTGGCGACCATTTTGAAGTAAATAATAATACTCAATTAGGTTTAACCTTTGGGTATATGATCACTGATAATATTGGTGTTGAATTATTAGCAGCTACTCCTTTTGAGCATAAAATTTCATTAACTGGTGTGGGTGAAATTGCAAAAGTTAAACATTTACCACCGACATTAATGGCACAATATTACTTTGGTAATGGTGAAGATAAACTACGTCCTTATTTAGGCGCAGGCCTTAACTTTACTACGTTCTTTGATGAGAAATTCAATAACAACCCAGCTGTTGATGGTTTAGGTTTAAATGGACTTGATCTTAAGGATTCATGGGGCTTTGCAGCACAGGCAGGTTTAGATTATAACCTCGATAAAAACTGGATGCTGAATGCGTCTGTTTGGTGGATGAATATCGAAACAAAAGCAAGATTCAACAGTGAAGTTGGTAATAAAGACTTTGATGTTAAAACACGTTTAGACCCATTTGTATTTATGTTTGGTGTGGGTTATCGTTTCTAATTATTCTTTCTTTAAAAGAATGTCTCATAATGAAAAGCGAAGATTATCTTCGCTTTTTTTATGTTTTAAATTCATAAGACAAGGCTCATTTTTAGATTACCAAAAGATATCATTTTATTATTAATACTCAAAATAAGAGTCATTTTTAAATAGTGTTAAATAGAGAAAGATGTATTTAAAAAGGAACATTTAATATTTAAATATCTTTTAAGATGCATTTAATATACATCTTAATGTTTAGCTATGAATAAAATGAAAATTATTTATTTTTATTTATTATTAATAAATACTCATTTTAATTGATAAAAAGGAGCATTTAATAGGTATATTTAAAATGCATCTTTATATTTGATTTTAGTAAAAGTACTTTATCTATCAATGAATAGATAAAATGAATAGAGAAATAAAAGGGGCGAATAAGATACCGCACTGATAATAACTGGATGATTATTTTTTGAACGTGAAATGATTAGTAATTCTTTTGTTTTGCTCTTTTTGTGAGCTATTTTTAGCATGAGATAAAAACAGGCTATTTTTAATTGATTTGAGTTTTTTACAAAATTTGATCTGCATTATGATAGCCCAGACAAATAAACATAAATTCATAAACGAAAAAAGACCACCGAAGTGGTCTAAAAAGTAAAGCTAAAGGAAGACTAGAATAAAAAGAGGATCAGCGAACAACCATTGAGTTGATAACGCCTTTTACACCTGTAACTTTGCGTGTTGTTTCAATGGCACGATTAGCATCCGCTTGAGAAGAGACGAAACCACTTAGTTGAACTTTACCTTTAAATGTCTCAACGCTAATTTGTGTTGAATTAAGGTTTTTTTCACCGATTAGTGCTGTTTTAACTTTGGTGGTGATCACGGAGTCATCAAAATAACCCCCAGTACCTTCTGATGTTGCAGTTGGAGAACATGCAGACAACGTAAATGCCATCAGTAATGCCGCCATGACAGCGGAGATTTTTGCCCATAGTTTCATTATCAAACTCCTTATACATTGCATAATTGATTGAGTATTTTTGAAAAGAAAACATAAAGCGCTTTATAAAGTATGTGCAAAAAATAAAATATTGCCAAATTTTTGTAGATATTGATTATGTTATTTTTTGTGAAAAAAAAGAAATTGTGCCATTTCATGCGGACTAAGCCCCAAAGTAGGCTTTCAAAAGCGTGAGTCAATAAATGATGAATTAAGAGAAATCCGCTTAGAAAAATAGCAAACTATTCTTCTAAAGCGGATCCAATAAGAACATTAGACGATTGTTGCCACTTTCATTTCTTTGGCAAATTGAGTGAGCGCTTTAAGCATTATTTCAGGTTGATGAAGGTTTTTCTCAATAATTTGTACTACGGCAGATCCTGAAATAGCACCCGTGGCACCATTTGCAATAGCTTCTTTGACTTGTTTTGGCTCTGAAATACCAAATCCTTGCAATGCAGGTGGTGCATTATAGGTTTTTAATTTATCTGTAAGGTGTGTTAGCGATTGTTCAGCACGTTTATCTGTCCCTGTCACGCCAGCTCTTGAGAGTAAATAGGTATAGCCTTTACCTGAGATGGCTAATTCTTGTAAAAGCTCATCATCAGCATTAGGCGGGCAAATAAAGATAGGATCGATATTCGCTCGTTGCGCTGCTTCTCGGAACTCTTTTGATTCACGTAAGGGCACATCACCAATTAAGACAGAATCGACACCAGCTTGTTGGCATTTACTATAAAAGTTATCAATACCATTACTAAAAACAAGGTTGGCATAAACTAATAGACCAATAGGAATATTAGGGTGTTTTTTACGTACATTGGTTAATAGAGCAAAGCAATCGGTGGGTGTTACACCAACATTGAGGGCACGCAAATTAGCACCTTGAATAGTAGGGCCATCAGCAAGAGGATCGGAAAAAGGAATACCAATCTCTAAAGCATCTGCACCACCTTCAATTAACGCATCAATAATTTGTAGTGACAGCTCAGGAGAAGGATCACCTAATGTGACAAAGGGAACAAATGCACCTTGTTGTTTTTGTGCTAATGCATCAAAGCAGTTTTGATAACGGCT
Organism: Proteus sp. G2300; assembly: GCF_009915965.1. NCBI lineage: Bacteria > Pseudomonadati > Pseudomonadota > Gammaproteobacteria > Enterobacterales > Morganellaceae > Proteus > Proteus sp. G2300. The sequence continues at coordinate 34,489 of NZ_JAABNK010000006.1, read as the reverse complement.
CATTAGATTTCTCCTCTTGCTGCTAAAATATCGTTTACAGTAAAAATGTCTTTATCGCCACGGCCTGATAAGTTCACAATCAGTAATTGCTCTTTATCAGGATTTTGTGCAATTAATTTAAGTGCGTAAGCTAGAGCATGAGAAGATTCTAATGCTGGAATAATCCCTTCTCGGCGAGAAAGTGCTTTAAAGGCTTCAATGGCTTCATCATCGGTAACAGAAACATAATCAGCACGACCAATGCTATTTAAATGTGCGTGTTGTGGCCCGACAGATGGGAAATCAAGGCCTGCTGAAATTGAATATGACTCTTCGATTTGTCCTTCATCAGTCTGCATAATAGGGGATTTCATCCCAAAATAGATCCCTAATTTACCATGTTTCAGTGGTGCACCATGTTCACCCGTTTCAATGCCTTTACCTGCAGGTTCAACACCAATTAGCTGTACTGACGTTTCAGGAATAAATGAAGCAAATAATCCGATAGCATTTGAACCACCACCAATACAGGCAATAGCTGCATCGGGTAGACGGCCTTCACGCTCTAGGATCTGCGCTTTAGCTTCATCACCAATCATACGTTGGAATTCACGTACAATTGTTGGATAAGGATGTGGGCCTGCGGCTGTTCCTAGTAAATAGTGAGCGCGATCGTAACAACCAGACCAGTCGCGTAATGCTTCATTACAGGCATCTTTTAGGGTAGATGAACCACTATGAACGGGAATAACTTCAGCCCCCATTAAACGCATACGAAAGACGTTAGGTGATTGACGTTCAACGTCTTTTGCACCCATATAGATACGACATTTCATATTAAGTAGTGCGCAGGCCAAAGCAGTTGCAACACCATGTTGACCAGCACCCGTTTCTGCAATTATTTCGGTTTTTCCCATACGTTTTGCCAGTAGTGCTTGACCTAATACTTGGTTAGTTTTATGAGCGCCACCATGCAGTAAATCTTCACGTTTTAGATATAAACGAGTTCGCGTGCCTTCTGTTAAATTACGGCAAAGGGTTAATGCTGTTGGCCTACCTGCATAATTTTTTAATAAATCTTGGAATTCTTGCTGAAATGACGGATCGTTTTGTGCATCAATAAACGCTTGTTCGAGTTGATCCAAGGCAGGAATTAAGATTTCAGGTACATATTGGCCACCAAATTCGCCAAAGTAGGGGTTAAGTTTTCTCATTGTGATGTCATCCTGTTTAAAATTTTATCTTTATGAAATTTAGTTTAGCTGTAATTGTGCAAATACTTGTTTCAGACGTTGTGCATCTTTTATGCCAGGAGCTGATTCTACTCCAGAGTTAAAATCAAGCCCGATACAGCCTGTTTTAACGGCATCCAAACAGTTTTCACTATTAAGACCGCCTGCAAGTAATGCTTTTTCACGTATTGTGTTTGGAATTTTTTGCCAATTAAACGTTGTTCCTGTACCGCCTGTGCCGTTATCAAGTACATATTTATTAACGTGTAAAACAGGAGGGATATCACTGTGGATTGCCATGTTTATTGCTTGCCAAATCTCACAGCTAGGTTGAATTTTTTGTCTAAGTTGCTCAATAAACTGAGTATCTTCTTGCCCATGTAATTGAATGGCAGATAACTTGAGTTTTTCAGCATAGTCACAAATAAGTGCAATGGGCTGGTTTTGAAAAACACCTACAAATGCTAAGGGGGCTTGTGTTATCAACTCTTGAGCTTGTGACAGTGTCACTTTGCGTGGGGATTTTTCTGCGAAAATCAGTCCTGCATAATAAGCACCGGCTTGATAAGCTGCTTTTACATCTTGTGTACGAGTTAACCCGCACACTTTATGCTTTCCCAAAACAAGTGCTCTTACCGCTTGGTCAATATTCTCTTGTGACATTAAGGCACTGCCTACCAGAAAACCATTAGCATATTGGCTTAACTCTTGGACTTGCTGGTGGGTATGAATACCAGACTCGCTGATCACGATTGCATCTTCAGGTAATCCTTGGCTTAATTGCGGAGTACGCGCTAAATCAATAGAGAGATCACGCAAGTCGCGATTATTAATACCAATAACTTTGGCATTAAGCTTAATTGCTCGTTGACGCTCTTCTTCTGTGCTGACTTCGGTCAATACACCCATATTTAATTGATGAGCAACCGCTGATAGCGCACGATATTGTTCATCATCTAAGACAGACAGCATTAATAAGATGGCATCTGCTTGATAAAAACGTGCTAAATAGATTTGGTATTCATCAATAATAAAATCTTTGCACAAAACGGGCTGATGCACGGCTTGGCTGACTTGACGTAAATAATCAAAGTTCCCTTGAAAATACTTTTCATCCGTTAATACCGAAATTGCCGCAGCATAAGGCTGATAAATTTTTGCAATTGTAGCGGGATCAAAATCAGCACGAATTAATCCTTTTGAGGGCGATGCTTTTTTACACTCTAAAATAAAAACAGTATTAGGCTGAGTTAATGCCTGATAAAACGAGCGTGTTGATGGCACTATTTGATGCACAAATTCTGATAATGGTTGGCTTGCTTTACGTGCAATCAGATATTCTGCTTTATCTTTTACAATGGCGTTTAATACAGTCATGTTTTTATCCTCTTGTTGCTAATGCAGTTACGCGGTTTATTGCTTTACCGCTATAAATGGTTTGCATAGCAACTTCAGTGTTCATTTTTAAATCTTCTTGCCCATGTAAACGCATTAATAAAGCGACATTAGCTGCGACAGATTCGGTATGTGCTCTTTTTCCTTCACCTTGCAGTAAATTTGCCAATAATTGGCGGTTAACTTCAGGTGTACCACCTTCCAAATCGTTCATTGAACAAGGACGAAGACCAAAATCACTTGGTGTGAGTTCATAACGTGTAATTTCACCATGACGTAATTCAGCGACTTGAGTCGGTGCATGTAACGACACTTCATCCATACCGCCACTATGTACCACGGCGGCGCGTTCATAACCCAATACTTTTAGCGTGTCTGCAATAGGCATTAATAATTCAGGGCTATAAACACCAATTAATGCTAATGGTGGGCGAGCTGGATTAATCAAGGGACCTAATACGTTAAATAAGGTGCGTGTTTTTAGTTGTTGGCGCACAGGGGCTGCAAAACGAAAACCACTGTGATACTGCGGTGCAAATAAAAAGCAAAGTCCCACTTCATCTAATAATTGACGCGCATCATCTGCACTTCTATCTAATGGAATGCCAAAAGCAGCGAGTAAGTCGGATGAGCCTGAGCGACTAGATACGCTACGATTACCGTGTTTGGCAACTTTAATACCTATTTCTGCTGCCACGAATGCACTAGCGGTTGAGATGTTGATGCTGTTCGCGCCGTCACCTCCTGTACCAACAATATCGCAAAAAGTGTAATCAGGGCGAGGAAATGGCAGTGCATTTTCAAGTAATGCACGTACGGCACCGGCGATTTCTTGTGGGTGTTCACCACGCATTTTCATACTAATTAATACAGCGGCTAATTGTGATTCCGTTAACTCACCGCGAATAATAGCGTTAAACAGTGTTTGACTTTCTTCTAATGTTAACTGTTGCGCACTAAATAATTTGTTGAAGATAGTTTCCATTTTATGCGTCTCCTTTAGGAGTTAATGCCCATGCGATTGTTTGTTCTAAAAGTTGTGCGCCTTTTGTGGTTAAAATTGATTCTGGGTGAAATTGAAAACCACAGGTTTTATGTTGACGGTGGCGTACCGCCATAACAGTGTTATCGCACCACGCATTGATAATAAGTTGTTCTGGAACGTGTTCTCCTGAAAGCGAATGATAACGAGCAACAGGTAAAGGATTGGGTAAATTAATAAACATCTCACTGTTATCATGTAAAGCTAATGTCGCTTTACCGTGTAAGATCTCTCCACATGAAGAAACTTTGCCACCATAAGCTTCAATGATGGCTTGATGGCCTAAACAGATGCCAACAACAGGTAATGTACCTAGTACACGCTTCAACAGTTCAGGCATACAGCCCGCTTGTGAAGGTGCTCCTGGCCCTGGCGATAACAGTAAAATAGGGTTATTTAGTTCATGTAATTTTTGTTCAATAAAATCGGCCGTTACATTATTGCGATATATGACGACTGTATTACCAAGGCTACGCAGTTGATCGACAAGGTTGTATGTAAAAGAGTCGATATTATCGAGAAGTAAGATAGTTGCCATTAGCAAGCCTCCTGGGTGGGTATTTCTGTGTGAGCTTGTAAAATGGCATTGATAACGGCTTGTGATTTATTGCGCGTCTCTTCCGCTTCCATTTTTGGATCTGAATCGAGCACAATTCCAGCACCAACTTGAATAGTTGCAATATTATTTTCAACATAGGCAGAGCGAATAACTATGCAAGTATCAAAATCACCGGCACCCGTAAAATAACCAATGGCTCCACCATAGCTACCACGTTTCGTTTTTTCGTAACGAGCAATTAATTGCATAGCACTGACTTTAGGGGCGCCAGATAGTGTTCCCATATTCATACATGCTTGGTAAGCATGGAAAATATCTAAATCATCACGTAATTTTCCAACCACTCTAGATACTAAGTGCATCACAAAAGCATAACGATCAACTTTTGTTAGCTCTGCAACATAGCGGCTACCAGCTTGGCAAATACGCGCTAAATCATTACGCGCCAAATCAACTAACATTAAATGCTCTGAAAGTTCTTTGGTGTCAGTACGCATTTCTAGCTCTATACGACTGTCTAAATCCGCATTAATTGAACCATCGGCATTGCGCCCTCTAGGACGAGTTCCCGCAATAGGGTAAATTTCAATTTGGCGATCACTGGTTTGATATTTCAGTGCGCTTTCTGGTGATGCACCAAAAACGGTAAATAACGCATCTTGCATATAAAACAGATACGGGCTTGGGTTTTTCTGTTTCAACACTTGATATGCGGCAAGTGGTGAAGGGCAAGTAACTTGAAAGCGACGTGATGGCACGACTTGAAAAATATCACCACGACGAATATAGGTTTTCATTGCTTCAACGATATCACCATAGCCTTTATCGTCCATATTGGTGTGTATTGTTGATCTTTCTGCTGTTAAAGCGTGGCGAATAGGGTGTTTTAACGGCTGTTTAGCTAGCGCTACCAGTTGTGATTGTCGTGAAGCAAGACGTTGACACTCGGTTTTATTATCAGTAAATGAAATGGAAACTAATTGGCTATCTTTGTTTTGATGGTCGATCACAATTAATTGTTCGGCTAAATAAAAGCAATAATCAGGGCAAGAAAAATCACTTTCTAATTCAGGAATAGATTCAAATCCACAGACTAAGTCATATGCAAATAAGCCACCTACAAAGATAAAGTTTGCATCTTTCGTCTCTTTATCGCCCAGAAAAAAGCGTAATGCATCAAATATGCTGGCTGATTTTAATTTGCTTTCTTCATCTATTTCTTGTGAAGGTGACGCAAAAGTAAAAACACACTGTTTATCGCTTTCTAATGTTAAATCAGCTTTTTCTTTTAATGCGATTTTTAATGCAGGTAATAACGCTTGCCCATTGACGCTTAATGCATCAATAGTAACTTGATTTTTTATTGCACTAATACGTAATGCACTATCAACAATCAACAAACTTTTTAAGTTTGTTTTAGTGTCGATTTGTGCGGATTCTAATAATAATGTGTAATGTTGATTTTCACATAATGTATTGAAAAGCAAAGCGGGTTCGCTGTGATAAGGCAGTGGCGTTGCCTTGGTATTAAATGAGAATGCAAGTGATGTATTCATTGTTATCGCTCTATATTATTTTCTTTATTGACTGTTTTTAAAGCATAAAAAAACCCGCGTAGGCGGGTTTTAGATATCACTGACGTTAAGCCGGAGATCAAACCGCCCATAAAAGAGTATTACGCCACCAAAGAGCGATAAGATGTTGATTGATATTCATAAGATCTCCTTACAGCTAACGACAGATAAATAGAAAGTGAACTAGCTCGTGTTGCGTACTAGTAAACTGGATTGAGTTAGGTTCGTCAAGTACTTTATGGCATACTCTTTAAAAATTATTATCTTGTTAAGATGAAATGGGAGAAGCGATGACTGAAGGGCTATCTGATTTAAGAGTGATTTATGATTTACACAGCCACACTACCGCGTCAGATGGCGAGCTTTCACCAGAAGAATTGATTGATAGAGCGATAGAGCGTCAAATTAATGTTTTAGCCATTACCGATCACGATACAACAGCGGCGATTGCGCCTGCTAATCAATATATAGCAGAAAAAAATCTGCCACTTACTCTGATATCAGGTGTCGAAATATCGACTTTGTGGGAGAATATAGAAATCCACATCGTTGGATTAAATATAGATATCGACCATAACGCGATGAAGTTGCTCCTTTCATCACAAAGTCAATGTCGTGAAACACGTGCGATAATGATAGGTGAGCGATTAGAAAAAGCAGGTATCGCCAATGCTTTTGAAGGCGCTAAAGCGCTAGCGCATGGTGGGCAAGTAACTAGAGGGCATTTTGCCCGCTTTTTAGTGAATGATGGGCATGTTGCTTCAGTTAATAAAGTTTTTAAACGCTATTTAGCGAAAGGAAAAACAGGCTATGTACCTCCACAGTGGTGCTCAATAGGTGACGCTGTCACAGCAATTCATGCCGCTGGTGGTGTTGCAGTATTAGCCCATCCAGGTCGATATGGTCTATCCTCTAAATGGTTAAAACGATTAACACTTTATTTTAAACAACAAGGTGGTGATGCAATCGAAGTGGCACAATGCCAACAACCACCACAAGAACGGGAACAACACGCAGCATTAGCCCAATGTTATGAGTTAAAGGCTTCGTTAGGTTCTGATTTTCATCGTCCTTGCTCGTGGATAGAGTTGGGACGTAATTTATGGTTACCCGGTGGCGTTGAACCAGTTTGGTCGCTATGGCAGGAGTAACATCAGAAATTCGTTGAGGGATGTATGAGCCAACTTTTTTATATTCACCCAGATAATCCGCAGGCTCGTTTAATTGAACAAAGTGCTGATATTTTACGCAAAGGCGGCGTGGTGATTTATCCAACAGATTCTGGCTATGCTATAGGCTGTTGTTTAGAAAATAAAGATGCAATGACGCGAATTTGTCGTATTCGCCAATTAGATAAAAACCATAATTTCACACTAATGTGTCGTGATTTGTCTGAAATCGCTAATTACGCTTATGTTGATAATGTGGTATTTCGTTTAATTAAAAATAACACTCCTGGTAATTACACGTTTATCTTAAAAGCGACTAAAGATGTACCAAAGCGTTTGATGAATGATAAACGCAAAACGATTGGCCTACGTGTTCCTTCTAACCCTATTGCATTAGCATTGTTAGAAAATATTGGTGAGCCATTGATGTCAACAAGCCTGATTTTACCAGGTAATGATTTCGCAGAGTCTGATCCTGAAGAGATAAATGATTTATTAAGCAAACAGGTCGATTTAGTGATCCATGGTGGCTATTTAGGGCAAAAACCCACAACGGTGATTGACTTAACGGATGATAGCCCGGTGATAGTGCGAGAAGGCACTGGAGATATTACTCCATTTCAGTAAATGATTTGGCCGATTAAACTTAATATCGATTCGATAGACATATAGTGAAGAAATTTATTGTGAGCTAAAGAGATAACAGGTGAAGGGATTTATCGCTTGTGTTAAATTTATACATTGCGATAAAAATCACGGTGTTTGTTTTTTAATCAGTCATGTCAATAAGCGTTCTCATTGAGGCGTTAATATTACATAACGAGAAAAAGCAGTAAAACCGTTATTACTATTTTGTCGAGACTATTTATCACAATGTTGAGGTGAACAATCATCAACATTGTTCGTTATTGAATCAATAAACCTGTGTTTATTAGTGAATTTAATAAACATGGGTTATTTTTTACTTAATTGATTTTTAAAAATTAATTCTATTTTTATGACGCCTGTGAAGGCGACACATGAGGTTGTTTCATGAGCGATAAATCGCAACGCACTGAAAAATTACAAAAAATCCTTGCTCGTTCTGGTCACGGCTCTCGTCGTGAGATTGAAGGTTACCTTCAAGAAGGACGTATTAGCATTGATGGTACAAAAGCAAAATTAGGTGATCGTATTGATGTCACCACAACAGCAAAAATCCGCTTAGATGGCCGTATTTTAAATATTCGCGAAGCCCAAAAAGATGTTTGTCGAGTGTTGGCGTATTATAAACCTGAAGGTGAACTGTGTACTCGTAGTGATCCACAAGGCCGTCCTACCGTTTTCCAACGCCTTCCTCGTCTTAATAGTGCTCGCTGGATCGCTGTAGGACGTCTTGATGTGAATACCAGCGGATTATTGCTATTTACGACAGATGGTGAATTAGCTAACCGCTTAATGCACCCAAGTCGTGAAGTTGAGCGTGAATATGCGGTACGTGTTTTTGGTGAAATTGATGATGCTAAAATTCGTCAGTTAACTCGTGGCGTACAATTGGAAGATGGTCCTGCATCATTTCGCTCTGTTTCTTATCGTGGCGGTGAAGGAATTAACCAATGGTACAACGTTTCACTGACAGAAGGTCGTAACCGTGAAGTTCGTCGTATGTGGGAAGCCGTTGGTGTTCAAGTAAGCCGTCTTATTCGTGTTCGTTATGGTGATATTGATTTACCTAAAGGTTTGCCACGTGGTGGTTGGGTTGAACTTGGATTAGAGCAAATTAATTACTTGCGTCAACTTGTCGAATTAAATGACGAAACAGTGACAAAAGTTGCTGTAGAAAAAGATCAACGCCGAATTAAAGCAAATCAAATTCGTCGTGCGGTTAAGCGTCATACTAAAATATCGGCACGTACGTCTACGTCACCTGCAAAAAGAGCGTCTAGTCGTCGTCAATCGGCAGGAAATAATAAATAAGTTTCGAATAATTATTTATTATTTTAAATTAAAATATCATTTTAAAAAAGAAGTGCCCTATTAAAGTAGGGCGCTTTTTTTTTGACTACTTTCTTTTTATTATAAATCTATTTATGATAATTATTCTATTAGAACGTATTTGTTAATAATTTTATATTTAACGATAAGGTATTCAAAATAATATGTATCGTTATTTTTATTTGATAACTGTGCTATATACAATCTCTTTAGTAACCGGGTGTGATAATCCTGCAATAAGAGAAAAACAAAATGGTGTTTTCTACATCAACAATAATCAATTAGAACTTTTAAAATTCACAATTGATAATACTCATTTTGTAATGGAAAAAGGTGAAGTTAAAAAAATTAAGCTTAATGATGGAATGCATGTGTTGGTTGATAGTCAGGGAAAGAAAAGTGTCTTTATGATCTATCCAGGGAACCGAGGTGGGATTATTAACCCTGACAGAGACATATACTATAGTTTTACAACGGTATTTAAGCAAGAGAGTCGATTATTGGAAAGTATTCGTATAGAAGAGCGTGCAATATGGGTTAACGGTATGCTTGTAAGAGGTGCGATTGCTAGTTCTGACTCTCTTTTTATTGATAACAATATATTCAATTGTGATATCCCAATAGATGAATCAATACCTACTTACTTGCCTGATTGGGAAGGAAACGAAAAGGTAAATGTATTGACTAAATGTTTTTCAAAAGATGATTTTCATCAATATATAGCTAAATATCCTTATGGTATTAATTTTTATTCTGAGCGTGATTTATTAACTCAATATTCAACAAAAGATAATTTTAGTTGGATAGACGAAAATAATACCAGAACGGATAGTTTGCTCCCGTTAGAATATAATTTCAAATTTTGTAATGAAAAATTAACAGGGGAAGCAAAGAGTATTTATAAAATAATGGAGCAATATTTAGCATCAAGGGATCCGGAAGAAAAGCAAGTATTTTATGATGAATATCATAAACATGTAATCAAAATGGCGATTATTTATAATCAACAACTACAGAATAATATTTTTGTTGATAGAGAAGCTTATTTAGAGTTCATGAAAACGAATGGGCGCCTATTTGGCGCAGGTATTTTAGGTGAGCCCATTCTCATTTAATATTTTCTATAATAGTGGCTACCAATCTATGCCTTTTTGCGCTTTTATTCCACTGTCAAAAGCATGTTTGATAGGGCGCATTTCGGTTACGGTATCAGCTAGTTCAATTAATTTTCTATGGCAGCCTCTCCCTGTAATAATTACGTTTTGCTGAGAGGGGCGAGAACTAATCGCTGAAATAACTTCATCTAATGGTAAATAGTTGAAGCTAATCATATAGGTGATTTCATCAAGGATAACGAGATTGTATTCTGGATCATTTAGTAGTTTGAGTGCATATTGCCAAGTATTCAAACAGGCGGCAGTGTCGGCGCTTTTATCTTGAGTTTCCCAAGTAAACCCTGTTTCCATCACATAGAAAGGTACACCAAACTGTTCTAATAGATTACGCTCACCGTTTTCCCAAGTCCCTTTAATAAATTGCACAACACCGACCTTTTTTTGATGGCCAACAGCACGAGTTGCTGTCCCCATCGCCGCCGTCGTTTTCCCTTTACCATTACCTGTAAAGATCATCAAAATACCTTGCTCTCGTTGAGCTTGCTCAATTCGGGTATCGACTTTTTCTTTTAAACGTTGTTGGCGTTTTTGGTGTTGTGCATCATTCATTTTTTACCTCGAATTTACATTATTCAGCTGGGCCGGCTTTGCGACCAGGTTGAGCATCTAAAGATTGTCCTTTCACATCAATGCTGTCATCACTCATTAGGTAGAGGTATAACGGCATTAAATCTTTGGGCGTTTTTAGTTTTTGTGCATTTTCATCTGGGAATGCACTCGCTCTCATTGCGGTACGGGTACCACCAGGATTAATGCAGTTAATACGTAAGGTACTGTCGTTATATTCTTCATTAAGTACCTGCATAAGGCCTTCTGTTGCGAATTTAGAGACAGAATAAGCCCCCCAACCATAACGACCTTGGCGACCTACACTGGATGTCGTGAGAATAAGGCTTGCATGAGGTGCTTTGAGCATTAGCGGTAATAGTGCTTTTGTCAGCATAAATGTTGCATTGACATTGACTTGCATAACATCATGCCAAAGGTTGCTTGGTTGGTTAATAATAGGCTCAACAACGCCCAATAAACCTGCATTTTGTAATACGCCATCAAGATGAGGGAAGCGTTTAACGAGGGTATCCGCAAATTGCTGAAAGTCATTTTCTGTCGCGGTGAGTAAATCAAGTGGATATAACATAGGTTGTTGGCCACCTGATGTGATGATTTCTTCTTGAACATCTTCAAGTTTTGATAAAGTGCGACCTAATAAGATAAGTGTTGCGCCATATTGCGCATAAGTTAGCGCGGCTTCTTTTCCTATGCCATCACCAGCACCTGTTACTAGAATAATTTTATCTTTTAGCACGCTATGATCCGGTTGATATTGCAACATATTGATATCCTGTCTAGTAAAAAGTAAATAAAGTGTAACGTCTTATTGCTCTAGCGACCAGTTTAGTCTGTTTCTTTGTTTACAATTGCTGACTATTTTCTTTATGGTATTGCCCATAATTATGCCTTTGTGACTAGCGCTAAAGCAGAATTTCGTTAAACTAGGCATATTGGTTTTAGTCAGTGTTATTAACCTTAAAAAGAGGTCTTTGTGGAGTATATTTTACAATATGGACTGTTTTTAGCAGAGATTGCCACTGTTGTCGTGGCTATTATCGCTATTGTGTTGTTTTTTATCGTCATTGGAAATAAAAAGCAAAGTCGAAAAGGAACGTTAAAAGTGACAGATCTTGCTGAAGCTTATGAAGAAAAACAGCGAGTGATGCAACAAGCGAGAATGGATGATGCTGAATTAAAGGTCTGGTACAAAGCGTTTAAAAAACAGCAGAAAAAAGAAAGTAAACAAAGTAAGCACAATGCAAAGGAAGGTAAAAAAGGTGTCGTAAAACCTTGCTTATATGTTCTTGATTTCAAAGGTAGTATGGATGCACATGAAGTGGGTGCATTACGCGAAGAGATCAGCGCCATTCTTTCTGTTGCCCAAACTGGTGATGAAGTTTTACTACGTTTAGAAAGCCCTGGTGGCATGGTCCACGGATATGGACTAGCAGCAGCGCAATTGACACGTTTAAAAGAAAAGGGGATTAAACTCACTGCCGTTGTTGATAAAGTGGCCGCAAGTGGAGGATATATGATGGCCTGTGTGGCAGATAAAATCGTCGCCGCACCTTTCGCGATTATTGGCTCAATTGGTGTTGTTGCTCAAATTCCCAATATTCACCGTTTGCTCAAGAAAAACGATATTGATGTGGAATTACACACTGCTGGTGAATATAAGCGGACATTAACTTTGTTGGGTGAGAACACAGAAGAAGGTCGTGAGAAATTTAAGCAAGATCTCAATGAAACACATCTGTTATTTAAATCTTTTGTACATAAATACCGCCCTCAACTTGATATTGATAGTGTTGCAACAGGTGAATATTGGTACGGCACAGAAGCCCTGAATAAAGGCTTAATTGATGAAGTTGGTGTGAGTGATGATTGGTTAATTAATCACATTAACGACTACGAAGTTTTTTCTGTTCAATATGTTCTTAAAAAGAAAATGGTTGAGCGTGTTACTGGCGGTGCGATGGAAAGCGTTGATAAACTGATGATGCGTTGGGTGCAAAGAAGTAAAAAACCATTGCTATAAGTGAAAATGAATACAGCGATATAAGCACTATTAGCGATACCAAGAAGGTCAAACTTGGTATCGCTGTTATTTTCCTTCCTGCCAATTGACACTTTTTGAGTTTTTCAAACAGAGATATTGATGCTTTATTGGAAAAATTGTTTTTCAATAAGATAAAAAAAGCCAGTGAAAAATTCACTGGCAATTAAAGAAATAATTGATGTTGCTTAACAACAACAGAGTAAATATTTCCTCTTTCTAGGAAGTGTCAATATAGCGTTAAAAACAGAATAACAATAATTGATATTACTGATTGTATTGATAGGTTGTGTAATCATAAACATCAGACAATAGCTATTCACCTCACCTTTCATTGCATTTGTATTCTTTAATTCCGATTTTTTATGCAAGATATTGTTGAGAAAAAACAACATCTAGCAAGTCACACCTCTTTCTCGATGATGAGATTAAGGGTGAAATAGTCCTAAAGGCGATTTATTCTAGATGATATTTATCAGATAACACATGTGCTAAATGTTTAAACATATTAAAAGCCGCAGTGCTTTTTGTCGTTGGTAAACCCTGTTCATCTAAAAAAAATTCGCCTTTAAATACGAGGACATTACCTTTTTGTTCAACAGAATCCGCATGCATACCTTGTAAATAATCTTCGTGTTCACATATGATTTTATTCGCTTTTTCAAGTAGCATCTCTGTTGTTATAGGTGTAGTTTGTGTTGACATAATCAGTGCTCCTTAGAAAAATAATTTGTTGCGCCTCACTTTTTATCAGGTAGAGTGTGGCATTTTTAAAAGCTTAGCTACTCTATATGTAGCAAATATCATTTACCTGTTGCTCGATCAAAGCAGTGAGGTGATTAAAATACCTCAAAAAAAGTAATGAGTTTTGAGCTCAAACAAAAGCTTTGAATAAAAACAGGTTGATATATTGCAAAACTAACGCAATATAAAAAAGAGATTTTAAACATTTTTTTAGTTGAGGGTATTAAACAATACCGTCATAACAAAGTTTAATTAGGTAAAGGTAATTATGGGTAAAGCTCTTGTAATCGTGGAGTCCCCGGCAAAAGCCAAAACGATCAATAAATATCTTGGCAATGACTACGTAGTTAAATCTAGCGTGGGTCACATTCGTGATTTGCCCAAGAGTGGTTCTGGCAGCCAGAAGAGCGAAAACTCATCCGCCACGAAAGGCGTGAAAAAAGTTAAAAAGGATGAGAAGTCAGCCTTAGTCAGCCGTATGGGAGTCGATCCTTATAATGGATGGAATGCGAACTATCAAATTCTACCTGGCAAAGAAAAAGTGGTGGCTGAACTAAAAGCATTGGCTGATAAAGCTGATCATGTCTATCTCGCAACGGACCTTGACCGCGAAGGAGAAGCTATCGCGTGGCATTTACGCGAAGTTATCGGCGGTGATGATGAACGATTTAGTCGAGTAGTTTTTAACGAAATCACGAAAAATGCTATTACACAAGCTTTCCAAACTCCAGGTGAATTAAATATAGACCGCGTTAATGCGCAACAAGCACGTCGCTTTATGGATCGTGTTGTGGGTTATATGGTTTCACCTTTACTTTGGAAAAAAGTCGCTCGTGGATTATCTGCGGGCCGAGTACAATCTGTTGCTGTACGCCTATTGGTTGAACGTGAGCGTGAAATTAAAGCCTTTGTTCCTGAAGAATATTGGCAGTTGCACGCATCATTATTAACGCCTGATGAACAACCATTGCGTATGGAAGTTACGCACTATAATGATAAGGCCTTCAACCCAGTTTCATCTGATGAAACACAGGTTGCGGTTAACGCATTAAAGAATGCAACTTTCACAGTAAAAGATCGTGAAGATAGACCAACATCAAGTAAACCAAGTGCACCACTTATCACATCAACCTTACAGCAAGCGGCTAGTACGCGTTTAAGTTTTGGTGTGAAAAAAACAATGATGTTAGCTCAACGCCTTTATGAGGCTGGTTATATTACCTATATGCGTACTGACTCGACTAACTTAAGTCAGGATGCAATTCAAATGGCGCGTGATTATATTAGCGAGCAATTTGGAGCTAAATATTTGCCGAAAGAGCCAAACGTTTATTCGAGCAAAGAAAATTCGCAAGAAGCGCATGAAGCTATTCGTCCTTCAGATGTCAACGTTATTGCAGAATCTTTGAAAGATATGGATAACGATGCCAAACGATTATATCAACTGATTTGGAATCAATTTGTTGCGTGTCAAATGACACCGGCAAAATATGATTCAACGACATTAACCGTCGAATCAGGAGATTATAAACTACGCGCTAAAGGCCGTACTTTACGTTTTGCTGGTTGGACGAAAGTGATGCCAGCGATGCGTAATAAAGATGAGGATAAAACATTACCAGCTGTTGATGTAGGCGCAAAACTAGCTTTAACTGAGCTAGAACCTACGCAACACTTTACTAAGCCACCAGCACGTTTTAGTGAAGCGACATTAGTTAAAGAATTGGAAAAACGGGGTATTGGTCGCCCTTCAACTTATGCTTCAATCATATCCACTATTCAAGATCGTGGTTACGTGAAAGTTGAAAACCGTCGTTTTTATGCTGAAAAAATGGGTGAAATTGTCACTGATCGCTTAGAAGAAAATTTTAGCGATTTAATGAATTATGATTTTACAGCACAAATGGAAGACCACCTCGACCATGTCGCAAACAACGAAGAGAATTGGAAAGCTGTATTAGATGCATTCTTTACTGATTTTAGTCAGCAATTAGAAATCGCTGAAAAAGATCCGGAAGAAGGCGGTATGCGACCAAATCCAATGGTAATAACCTCCATAGAATGCCCAACATGTTCTCGTCATATGGGAATTAGAACAGCCACAACAGGGGTATTCTTAGGATGTTCTGGTTATGCATTACCCCCTAAAGAACGTTGTAAACAGACTATTAATCTTATTCCTGAAGATGAGTTATTGAATATTCTGGAAGGGGAAGATGCAGAAACTAACGCGTTACGTGCACGTCGCCGTTGCCCGAAATGTGGTACTGCAATGGACAGTTACCTGATTGACACGCATCGTAAATTACATGTTTGTGGTAATAATCCGGCATGTGATGGTTATGAGGTCGAAGAGGGTGAATTCCGTTTAAAAGGTTACGAAGGTCCTGTCATAGAGTGTGATAAATGTGGCTCTGAAATGCATCTGAAAATGGGGCGTTTTGGTAAATACATGGGTTGCACCAATGATGAATGTAAAAATACGCGTAAGATCTTAAAAAGTGGTGAAATTGCGCCACCAAAGGAAGATCCAGTTCCACTTCCTGAATTGCTGTGTGAAAAATCTGACGCCTATTTTGTCTTACGTGATGGCGCGGCTGGTGTATTCTTAGCTGCAAATACCTTCCCTAAATCAAGGGAAACACGTGCACCTAAAGTGGAAGAACTTGTTCGCTTTAAAGACAGACTAGCAGAGAAAATGCGTTATTTAGCCGAAGCACCAGTGGCTGATCCTGACGGAAACCCAACAATTGTGCGGTTTAGTCGTAAAACTAAACAACAATATGTTTCTTCAGAGAAAGATGGCAAAGCTACGGGTTGGTCTGCATTTTATGTTGATGGTAAATGGGTTGAGAAAACCAAATAACATTGACATCACGCGATAAATTTAAAAGCGACTAATGAGAGTTAGTCGCTTTTTTTGCATGAAGAAGATAGGCTAATTAAAGTATATTGAAATAGTATAAAATAGTTAATTTCTATTTGTCTGATATTTTACTTTGCTAATAATAAGACGGAGATACTATGAAACTGATGCCTTTGTTACTCTCTGGTTTACTTTTCACGTCAGTGGCAAGTGCTGCCACATTAGATATCACATTAAAAGAAGCACTTCCTACAGGTGCAGGTAACGATATTGGTGTTGTTACCATCACTGAAACTGATTATGGACTGTTATTTACGCCAAAGTTGACCGGATTAACACCCGGTGTACATGGTTTTCACATTCATGCTAATGGTTCTTGTGAGCCAGATATGAAAGAGGGGAAACCTGTTCCTGCTTTAAAAGCTGGTGGCCATTTAGATCCTGAAAAAACGGGTGTTCACTTAGGGCCTTATAATAAAGAAGGGCATTTAGGTGATTTACCTGGATTGGTTGTTAATGATAAAGGTGTTGCTGATTACGCAGTATTAGCACCCAAACTAACTAAACTTGAGCAAGTGAAAGATAAAGCCATAATGGTGCACGTCGGTGGCGATAACTATTCTGATAACCCAGAAGCGCTTGGCGGTGGTGGTGCAAGAATGGCGTGCGGTGTGATTAACTAATTGAATGCCTTTATTGTGTTGAAATCAAAGCTGACATCAAGTCAGCTTTTTTTATGCTTACTTATAGCTTATAACCATTCGATATAACAAAACCTAAATAACCCTATTAATTACGTTAGACCGAAATGAAATAAGTGATATAGTGGTTATATATTACATCTTTATTATTCTTTTTAGTTATATGAATATAAATAGAATAGCGGAATAATAAGTCTTTTGTTGAAGGGATAGCCTCTCTATGAAATTACAACAGTTGCGTTATATCGTTGAAGTGGTGAATAACGATTTAAATGTATCAACCACGGCAGAGCGTTTGTATACATCTCAACCAGGGATAAGTAAGCAGATCCGCATGTTGGAAGATGAGTTAGGTATACAAATATTTTCTCGTAGTGGTAAACACTTAACGCATGTGACGCCTGCAGGTGAAGAGATTGTTAGGCTGTCTAGAGAAATTTTGTCAAAAACAGAAGCCATTCGGGCAGCTGCGGGTGAACACACTTATCCAGATAGAGGTTCACTGTCTATTGCAACAACGCATACACAAGCGCGTTATGTATTGCCACCAGTGATAAAAGGTTTTATTGAGCGTTATCCAGATGTTTCATTGCATATGAATCAAGGTTCACCAACACAAATCGCCGAAGATGTTTGCAGAGGTAAAAGTGATTTTGCGATTGCGACAGAATCACTGCATCTTTATAACGATTTAGTCATGTTGCCTTGTTATCGTTGGAATCGTATTGTGGTGGTTTCTAAAGATCATCCTTTGGCTCAAAAACGAGAAGTGACATTAAAAGAGCTTGCTGGTTACGATATCGTGACCTATACCCAAGGTTTTACCGGGCGTTCTGATCTTGATGATGCCTTTGGTAAAGTCGGTTTAAAACCTAAAATTGTTTTCACTGCAACGGATGCCGATGTCATTAAAACGTATGTAAGATTGCATTTAGGTATTGGTGTGATTGCCAGTATGGCGTTTGATCCTGTGCTGGACAGTGATTTAGTGGCGATTGATATGCGTGATAAATTTAGCTATAGCACTACTAAAATTGCCTTCCGCCGTAGTGGTTTCTTACGTGGTTATATGTATGATTTTATGTGGCGTTTTGCACCACATCTTACTCGAAATTTAATTGAACAAGCTGTCGCATTGCGAACTCATGAAGAAATTGAAGAGCTATTTAAAGAGATAGAATTACCATTAGTGTAATACTGAAAGGCGGGTAATTCCCGCCTTCAAGCGTGTTCATAAATCTTAATCCTATATAACTTATTTCAGATAAAAATCCCCACTAAAAAAAGCGTCTGACTTTGTAATGCTGAGTTGACGATACTTGTTTAAAAAATTATAAAATTGTTGATTAATTTGCGGATCATCAAGTGCGTTAGCATCAAAGATAGACGTGATAGTGCTGTACTCTAAAGAAATCGTGAATTTACGTCCAATGCAACTGGCGAGTAACATTTTGGCTGATTGATAGGAAAAACGTAAGCTTAAGATTTTTAATTTAGGCACAAAAATAAGATGGTTATTATGATTGAGGATCTCGGTTACTCCCGCAATGGTTATTGTTTGGTAACTATCTAATGATTGACGTAATCCAATTTCTATCTTTTGGCCTTGAGTGCGTAAAAAATCAATAAACTCTCCTAATGCAGGAGAGGTGGTATTAATCGCTACACCAAGTAATAATTGAATAAAAGCTTGAGCCACCGATAAATTAAATGTTTGTTTATGGAGTTTTTTTGTTTCAATTTTATTGTGTCCTAAAAGAGGAAGATGATTAAGTGTATCTAACCAATGTTCAGGGCGATAATAAGCCTCGTTATCCTCTTTTTTTAATGCAGCAAGATGGTTTGCCATAATAGAAATAAGGCCAATTTGAATATTTTTAAGTTGAGACATCCTTTCTATTTCAAATTCTTCAAAAGACTTTGGTGATGCGATGATAAATTGTACAAGACCTTCTGTATCTTTTAGATTTTGAGAATGTAATGAATTTATCGACAAGGTTTGTGGAAAAGGAGGGGTAATAGGTTCAGCAAAGTAACGATCGGCGCTCATTATATTGTTGAGTAACTCATATTGTTTATTATTCATAAATATTATCCTTTCATAGTGATACCTCCGTTATTAAATCTTAATTAGACAAAAATCCTGAGACTAAATTTTATTAACTCTATGACATCAATAACATTACGTTAACAAATTGTGTGGTCTTTAAGCGAAATTTTGCGTTATATGATATGTTTAATAGATAACCTTACCTATTTTGATAGTTTATTAAACATGCTGTCAGTATAAAAATAAGAAGGAGGAGCTATGTCGTTACGCTTGAAAACAAAGAGTCATTCCACGCTCTTAGTCGGATCTCAAGAATATGAGTACTACCGTCTTTCAGAAGTTGCTCGTCAATTAGGCGATATTACCCGTCTTCCTAAGTCTCTGAAGGTGTTACTAGAAAATTTAGTCCGTTATCTTGATAACGATACTGTTGTTGAAGAGGATATTAAGGCATTAGTTGATTGGCAAAAAACAGCTCATGTATCACGTGAAATTGCCTATCGACCAGCAAGAGTTCTTATGCAAGATTTTACGGGGGTACCAGCTGTTGTCGATTTAGCTGCCATGCGCGAAGCCGTAAAATCTTTGGGAGGACAAGTGGAGAAAGTGAATCCACTATCGCCCGTTGATTTAGTGATTGACCACTCTGTTATGGTTGATGAATACGCCAGTAAAAATGCGTTTGCTGAAAACGTTGAAATAGAAATGGAGCGTAATTATGAACGTTACCTTTTCTTACGTTGGGGACAGCAATCCTTTGAACGTTTTCGTGTTGTGCCACCAGGAACAGGAATTTGCCATCAGGTCAACCTTGAGTATTTAGGTAAAGCCATCTGGTCTGAAGAGCAAAATGGCCGTTATGTGGCTTATCCTGATACCTTAGTAGGAACAGATTCTCACACCACGATGATTAATGGCCTTGGTGTTTTAGGTTGGGGGGTTGGGGGTATTGAAGCGGAAGCTGCGATGTTAGGGCAGCCTATTTCAATGCTTATTCCTGATGTTGTCGGTTTTAAACTGACAGGAAAACTGCGAGAAGGTATTACAGCAACAGATCTTGTCCTCACTGTCACTCAAATGTTACGAGCCCACGGTGTAGTAGGAAAATTTGTTGAGTTCTACGGAGATGGTTTAGCCTCATTACCTTTAGCTGATCGGGCAACGATAGCGAATATGTCTCCAGAGTATGGTGCGACCTGTGGATTCTTCCCAATAGATGAAATCACTCTTGATTACTTGCGTTTAACAGGACGCGAAGAACAAGAAATTGCTCTGGTTGAAGCTTATAGTAAAGAGCAAGGTTTATGGCGTCATACAGGTGATGAGCCTATCTTCACCTCTACATTATCTCTTGATATGGGAACTGTTGAAGCAAGCCTAGCCGGGCCTAAACGTCCTCAAGATAGAGTGAGTTTATCAAGTGTTCCTAATGCATTTAAAGCGGCAGTAGAGCTTGAAGCAAACAAGAAACCACTTTCACACTTTCCTGAAGTAAAAATTGATGGTTATCCTGAATTTAAACTCACTGATGGCGCTGTTGTGATTGCGGCGATCACATCTTGTACAAATACTTCAAACCCGAATGTCTTAATGGCTGCGGGATTGCTGGCTAAAAATGCGGTAGAAAAAGGATTGCAGCGTAAGCCTTGGGTTAAATCCTCTTTAGCACCTGGCTCTAAAGTCGTCACAGACTATCTTAATTTAGCGGGGTTAACCCCTTATCTTGACGAGTTAGGTTTTAATCTTGTGGGATATGGTTGTACAACGTGTATTGGTAATTCAGGGCCTTTATTAGCACCAATTGAAAGTGCAATTAAAGACAATGATTTAACCATTGCTGCAGTATTATCAGGTAACCGTAACTTTGAAGGTCGAATTCATCCGTTAGTGAAAACCAACTGGCTTGCTTCGCCACCATTGGTGGTTGCTTATGCATTGTCAGGAAATATGAATATTGATCTTACTAAAGAACCTTTAGGTAAAGATAAACAAGGTAACCCTGTTTATTTAAAAGATATTTGGCCTGATAGTAAGGCGATTGCGGATGCCGTCGAAAAAGTGAAAACGGAGATGTTCCACAAAGAGTACTCTGCTGTATTTGAAGGGGATGAAACGTGGAAATCACTGAAAACACAAAACACACCCGTTTATACTTGGCAACCTGATTCTACCTATATTCGTCACCCTCCTTTCTTTAAAGGAATGACAAAAACGCCTGCACCGATTAACGATATTCACCAAGCCAGTATCTTGGCAATATTAGGTGATTCAGTAACAACTGACCATATATCTCCCGCTGGAAATATTAAAGCGGATAGCCCCGCAGGGCGCTATTTACGTGAACATGGCGTAGAGCCTAAAGATTTTAACTCATACGGTTCTAGACGTGGTAATCATGAAGTGATGATGCGAGGAACTTTTGCTAATATTCGTATTCGTAATGAAATGGTACCAGGAGTTGAAGGCGGTTTTACCAAGCATATTCCAACCGGTGAAACGTTAGCAATTTATGATGCTGCTATGCGTTATCAGCAAGAAAATACGCCATTGGCGATAATTGCAGGGAATGAGTATGGTTCTGGCTCTAGTCGTGACTGGGCGGCGAAAGGAACTCGTTTATTAGGTGTTCGTGTCGTGATTGCGGGCTCTTTTGAGCGTATTCATCGTTCTAACTTGATTGGTATGGGCGTTTTACCGTTAGAATTCCCAGAAGGCGTTACACGTCAAACATTAGGCTTAAAAGGTGATGAGAAAATTGAGATCACTGGGCTTAATACATTAACACCAGGTCAAGATGTCGCGGTTAATCTTACTTTCGCAGATAATCGCACAGAAACGATTATGGCGCGTTGTCGTATTGATACTCAAACTGAACTTGCTTATTTCCAACATGGTGGCATATTGCATTATGTTATTCGTAATATGCTGTAATTAGTCTTATCGTTATAGAAATAAGAAACGCCTCATTATTTTTATAATAATGGGGCGTTTTTATGTATTTGTAATAATAATTACCAGCCTTGTATAGCGCCACCGTTAAAAATAGTTTCGGCCGCTGTTGCGACTTCGGGGGATTGGTAAGCTTTTATAAAATCCTGTACATTATTAGCGTCTTTATTGTCTTCCCTTGCCACTATGATATTGGTATAAGGGGAGTTTTTATCTTCAATAAAAATGCTGTCTTTTGTCGGGGATAAATTGATTTGTTGAATATACGTGGTGCTAATAATCGCAACCGTGACTTTAGGATCGTTTAATACTCGTGGTAATTGCGCACCTTCTAGCGCCATAATTTTTAATTTAAGAGGATTATCAATAATATCAATAGCAGTAGGTAATAAGCCACTATTGGGTTTTAATGTGATAAGTTTTTCTTTATCTAATAACAGTAAGGCTCGGCCCAAGTTGGTTGGATCGTTAGGAACTGCAATGGTATCGCCAGATTTTAATTCAGAAGGGTGTTTAATTTTTGTTGAATAGCCCGCCATAGGAAAAACAAAAGTATTGCCCACAGCCACTAAATTATAACCACGAGATTTATTATCTTGAGCAAGAAAAGGACGATGTTGAAAAACATTCGCATCTAACTCTTTATTTGCGGTGGGATCGTTCGGTAATAAAGAGCCACTAAACCCCACTAACTCAACGTCTAAACCATATTTTTCTTTTGCGACTTTTTTCGCTATTTCAGCCACATCTTGTTCAGCACCATTTATTACGCCAACTTTGATTGAATAGCGGTTTTTATCGCTATTATCACAGCCCGTTAATAACGTTCCTACTAATAAAAGTGCACCCAAAATCCTACCTGAAAAATGTAATGGCATAATATCTTCCTATCAAAATTTATTTAGTAATAAATAACTTAGAATCAGATGGATAGTCAATGAAATCGAATATGACAATTTTTCACATGATATACTTTAAAGATAAAAATAAGTAAAAAAGCAAGATGTAAGAAAATGAACAGAGAGATAAAGAAGTGAATAAACAAGATAATAGGTAAAAGTCATCAAATAAAAAATCCGAGTGATGAAACTCGGATTTGAAAATAATTAATGCTATGTTGTTGCTTTATTATTGCGCTTTCTTAAATAAAAGATGGCCCATTTTATCGGCTTTGGTATCTAGATAATGCGCATTACTTGGATTACGACCCACAATTAAAGGCACTCGTTCTATCACATTAATACCCGCTGCTTTCATGATTTCAATTTTCTTCGGATTATTGGTTAATAATCGTACTTCATGAACGCCTAACAAATTATACATATCAGCACAAAGGGTAAAATCACGTTCATCAGCTTTAAAACCTAATTCAAGGTTCGCTTCAACGGTATCTAATCCTTTATCTTGTAATGCATAAGCTCTTATTTTATTTAGTAAGCCAATATTACGACCTTCTTGGCGGTGATAAAGTAATACGCCACGACCTGTTTTACTTATTTGTGAAAGCGCGGCTTCAAGTTGGAAACCACAATCACAACGTAGGCTAAATAAAGCGTCACCCGTTAGGCATTCCGAATGAATACGAGATAATACGGGCTCTGTGCCCGATATATCGCCATAAACAAGAGCGACATGATCTTTACCTGTTGCGATTTCTTCAAAACCGACCATTAAAAACTCGCCAAAAGGCGTTGGTAGCTTTGCTTCTGCGATTCGTCTTAATTTCATTATTTTTGACTCATAATTTCAGGTGAAACTCTCGTTCAAGATTATACACTTTATAACGAGAACAAAGAGAAATAAAACACTGAAATATTTCCATGTCTAATTGGCAAGGGAAATAGGTAACACACACTTATAAAATCACACCACAATAAATTATCAGATTTTGGACCTTATTGCATAATGATTTATTGCTAAACGAGCATCGTTTATACTGATTGTCTTTAAGTACGAATGAAAGACAATATTTATATTTGAAAAGAGGCTAATATATTGAATAAGCATTTCACTCAATTAATTTTATTAGGCAGTATATTGCTCTTAATCGTGCCTAGTGCAGTGTTGATCGTGGGATGGCAATGGCAACCTACCGATCACCCTTTAGGGGGTATCAGTACATTGTGGATAGCAAACAGTGCAGCAAAACCTTGGGGGGCCGTGACGATTATTGTTTTGTTAGCGTTGCTTTTTGTGGTTTTAAAATTAAAACGTTACCATTTCATGCAACTGGCCGTGATAATTATTGCGACCTTATCTATTGGGCAATTAATTAAGGTTGCAGTTAAAAATACAGTAAAAGAGCCTCGTCCTTATGTTGTTTGGGTGAGTGAGAATTTGCATATTACTCCAGAGGCTTTTTATCAAGTATCAAGACCTGAGCGAGAACAATTGCTCCAAAATGGATTTGCTAACTCACCGATGATCCCAGAATGGCAACTTAAACATTGGAAAGCTGAAACGGGTTATGCTTTTCCATCCGGCCATAGTTTATTTTCAGCAACACTCGCCTTGTTTGTTTTTGTCCTTTTTATGTTGCGTCGTCATTATTTTTTAGCATCACTCGGGTTATTATGGGGAATCGATGTCACGGTAGGGCGTATTGTATTAGGAATGCACTGGGCATCTGATGTGATTATCGGTATTCTTATCAGTACAGCGCTGGTTTGGTGTGCATTTAAGGTGATTGAGCGACGTATATTACTCAAATCCTGACAATAGCCCTTATTTTTGAGATACAGAATGTCTTTTTCGATATTTATGTGAAAAAATATACGAAAATCAGTTGATTCTAAGAAATGACTTTCTTTGTGCGCAGTGAAAATGCTACCTTTATCTGTCCATTAAAGAAAAGAGAATAAAAAAGGAAATAATGTGAAAAAAGTCCTACTTTTTATTTTAGTTATTCTTATTTTTGCCATCGTGGTTATTGCCATGACTTTGGGCTCAAATAACGATCAGGTAGTCACATTCAATTACCTTATTGCTCAAGGTGAATATCGTATTTCTACCTTGTTAGCCACACTGTTTGGTGTAGGTTTTGTTCTTGGTTGGATTGTGAGTGGTATTTTTTATTTACGTGTACGCTTATCTTTAGGCCGAGCAAAACGTAAAATCAAACGGCTTGAAAGCGCTCAAACAAAACAAGAAAACCAAGAAAGTCGCCCAATGGTTGCTTCTGCTACGAAATAAGGACGATAGCTGATGCTAGAATTGCTGTTTCTGTTATTACCTGTCGCGGCGGCTTACGGCTGGTATATGGGGCGTCGTGGTGCCCAACAGGATAAACAGCAGAATGCCGATCGCCTGTCACGAGAATACGTGGCGGGTGTTAACTTTTTACTTTCTGATCAACAAGATAAAGCAGTAGATCTCTTCCTTGAAATGCTTAAAGAAGATAGCTCTGCGTTTGAAGCTCATCTTACATTAGGCAATCTTTTCCGCTCTCGTGGCGAAGTTGAACGCGCAATACGTATTCACCAATCCTTAATGGAAAGTGCTGCACTTTCTTTTGAACAACGCCTTCTTGCTGTTCAACAACTCGGTCGTGACTATGTCGCCGCAGGAGTTTACGATCGTGCTGAAAATATGTTTCAGCAACTTATTGATGAGCAAGAGTTTCGCCAAAGTGCTTTACAATCCTTGCTGGCTATTTACCAGTTAACCAGCGATTGGAGCAAAGCCATTGACATGGCTGAAAAATTGGTGAAATTAGGTCAGCATGAGTTAAAAGAACAAATTTCACATTTTTACTGTGAATTGGCACTTCAAGAAATGAGTAGTGATAATCTTGATAGTGCACTTAATTTTCTACAAAAAGCAGGGCAAGCAGATCCCTTCTGTGCCCGTGTTTCAATTATGTATGGTCGTATTTATATTGCTCGTGATGAAAAACAAAAAGCCATTGACGTGCTGATGAACGTTATTGAGCAAGATAAAGAGATGGTCAGTGAAACATTACCTATGCTTTTTGAATGTTTTCAAGCACAGGAAGATACCTCTCGTTGGGAGGCGTATTTACGCCAATGTGTCGATAGTAATTGTGGTGCAATTGCCGAGCTTTACTTGGCAGATATTATTGAAGCCAAAGAAGGTATTGAAGCAGCTCAGCTTTATATTAATCGCCAATTAGAACGCCATCCTACGATGAGACTTTTCTATCGGTTAATGCGTTACCATTTAGCAGAAGCAGAAGAAGGTCGAGCCAAAGAGAGCCTTATCTTATTGCGTTACATGGTCGGTGAACAAATTCGCACCAAACCGGATTATCGTTGCCATAAATGTGGTTTTACCTCTCATGCATTATATTGGCATTGTCCATCCTGTCGTTCATGGGATACCGTTAAACCTATTCGCGGTTTAGATGGTCAGTGACGATGTCACTTTTTTAATAGTCTCTTTATAAATAAAGGCCCTAAAATGTCATTTCATTGTGATAAAAAATCGCCCGAGTTCACCTGCGCGCCCGTTATTGTGGCATTAGACTATGAAGATCAAAAAAGTGCGTTAGATTTTGCACAACGTATCGATCCCTCATCTTGCCGTTTAAAAATTGGTAAAGAGATGTTTACCCGTTTTGGGCCTCAGTTTGTCACACAGCTACAAAAAGGTGGCTTTGATATTTTCTTGGATCTGAAATTTCATGATATTCCCAATACCGTTGCAAGAGCGGTTGCAGCTGCCGCTGATTTAGGTGTGTGGATGGTGAACGTACATGCAAGTGGTGGAAGTCGTATGATGCGCGCCGCTAAAGAGAGTCTTGCCTCTTATGGCAAAGACGCGCCACTTTTAACGGCAGTAACTGTGTTAACCAGTATGGATCACTCTGATTTGATTGAGTTGGGCATAACATTGACACCCGCAGAACAAGCAGAACGTTTAGCGTTATTGACAAAATCTTGTGGTCTTGATGGTGTTGTTTGTTCTGCGCATGAAGCAACACGTTTTAAACAAGTTTGTGGTGATGATTTCTTATTAGTGACACCGGGTATTCGCCCAATAGGGAGTGATATTGGTGATCAGCGTCGCGTAATGACACCAGAACAAGCCGTTTTAGCGGGCGTTGATTATATGGTGATTGGGCGTCCAATTACACGTAGTGATAATCCTCTTGAAACATTACAACAAATTAATCGCTCTATACAAGGTATGTAATTAATATGGATAATAACTCTCGTTTGGTTTACTCCACAGATGCGGGTCGCATTAAAGAAGAAGAGCAAAAGCCAGCGCGCCCAGCCGGTGATGGTATTGTTCGTATTCAACGTCAAACTAGTGGACGTAAAGGAAAAGGGGTTTGCGTTGTTTCAGGTATCGATCTGGATGATGCTGAGCTGGTCAAACTTGCCGCCGAACTAAAGAAAAAATGTGGCTGTGGTGGTAGTGTAAAAGACGGTTTAATTGAGATCCAAGGTGACAAACGTGATTTAATTAAATCGCTATTAGAAGCCAAAGGAATGAAAGTGAAACTTGCTGGTGGCTAATTTATTTAGCTAGCTAGATAGCAACAAAATGAATAATAGTGCGCTAATTTTCTATTGAAATTGGCGCATTTTTTATTGTCATTAATAGATGTATTTTAAAGGTATTTTATGAAAGCGTATTTGATGATTGTAACGTTGTTGTATTCTTCTGCGCTTTTGGCAGAAAGCAAAATGGATAAAGTGATTGTCCATGATCAATATTGTTCTTCACCAGAGCAAACGTTGGATGAAGTCTTTGAGAATGGGTCGCTAACACATTGTATTTATACAGGGCTTTCAATTGCAGATGCATATAAAAAATATGTCAATGAGCATGATGAAGAATACCTTGAAAAAATCATTAAGGTGAACAATAACATCCAGAAAGAGTATACAAAAGACGGTGTTTTTGTTGATTATAAATGGGAAAATCCGAAAAAATTAATGATAGAACAGCAGTTTGCAGGTGGTTTTAGCGAAATTTTATTAGAAGAAGATCAAAAAGGTACAAAAATCACGATCACAGGCCATCCCGATTAAGGATTAACTAAGTAGTGAAGTCCGTAAGTAAGATTGTAGGTGACAATGTCACCTACTTGTTTATATTTCATTTTATTCTTTCTCTTCGATTTTTAGATAATTCACCGGTACGAAAAGTGTTAACCATACACCATTATCAGACTGATAAAACTCAAAACCTTCACTAAACATTTTTTCACTATCGACAATTAAAACAACTGCTTTTCCATGACGATTGCCGACATTCACTGCTGTTTTATAATCTTGTGATAGATGAACATATTGGCGACCGTTAGGTATTAAACCTTGATTAAAAATACTGTCGATAAAGCGAGTCGCTGTGCCATGATAAAGTATTTTGGGAGGAGTAATAGCTTGGTAAGCAACCGTAGTCTTAAGCGAGTGTCCTTGAACGGCACGAATAAAAAGCCCATCTTCTGAAATAGCGAAACGCTTTTTATCATTCGTTTTGACCACATCGTTGATAAGTTCAAGGGTTAGTGGCGTGCCTTTCTTCTGAGTTAACAAGATCAATTGTGATATTTCACCCCATCCTTGAGCATCAAGTGATAAGCCAATACTTTCAGGGGCGTGTCGTAATATATAGCTTAAGAAACGGCTAATTTGCACTTTATCTTTCATAATTCAATCCATTTGTTATTTATTAAATTTATGAGACGGGCATGTTATTTTCCCAATCCCATAAAAAATCTCCTTTTCATACTCTTTAAATTTCTAGTGTTATGTCTAACAAAGATAAGAGGCATAAAAAAACTGATAGCTCAAAATGAACTATCAGTTTTATTGTATACCGATTGTAGGTTAATTAGATAGGGCGAGCAACGACATTGCGCGTTTCTAGTTTTACATCTTCGATACGAACGGGAATGATATCATTGAGTTTATAAGCGCTTTCGCCTTTTACAATAACCGTCCCCGTTTCTTGACTGCATTGAATTTCATCACGTACAGCATGTAAGAATGGCGCAGGAATAAAGGCGACAGCTCCATTTTCAACTAAACGAACACGAATACCACCACGTGTAATATCGATAATTTCAGCGTTAAATGGCGTTTCAGTACCTGCAAAAGGTTTTAAGAAACGGGCATATAACCAATCTCCCACATCTCTCTCGGCCATACGATTAGCACGACGGCGTTCTGCAATACGAATACCATCTTCTTCTTGTGGTTTTTCAGCATGTTCTTTGCTGATAATCGCTTTTAGCAAACGGTGATTTAAAATATCACTGTATTTACGAATTGGTGAAGTCCATGTTGCGTAAGCTTCCAACCCTAAACCAAAGTGAGGACCCGGCTCTGATTTGATTTCAGCAAAGTTTTGATAACGACGAATACGGCTATCAAGGAATTGATTTGGTTGGTTATCGAGCTCACGACGTAATTGGCAGAAACCTTCAAGGGTTAACAAACTTTCAGAAGTGGTTTCAATACCATTATCCTTTAGAGTTTGTACAACTTGATCGATATAAAGTGGATCAAAACCAGTGTGAACGTTATAAACACCAAAGCCTAAATTTTTTGCTAGCACTTTAGCTGCACAGATATTGGCCGTGATCATCGCTTCTTCAACAATGCGGTTGGCGATACGGCGTTTTTCCGCAACGATATCTAAAACATTACCACCTTCATCAAGAATAAAACGATAATCAGGACGTTCTTTAAAGACTAGAGCATGTTTTTCGCGCCATTCATGACGTTTTTCACACATCTCTTTTAATAACATTACTTGCTCATGTACGATGTCATTTTCAGGTTTCCAATCGCTGTTACCGCTTTCTAACCAATCTGAAATATGGTCGTAAACCAGTTTAGCTTTGGATTCTACCCACGCAGAATAGAAGTGAATATCTTCAAGCAGAGAGCCATCTTCAGTGATACTGACTTGGCAGACTAAAGCAGGGCGTTTTTCATTAGGACGTAATGAACAGATGTTATCTGACAGTTCGCGAGGCAACATTGGGATATTAAAGCCGGGCAGATAGTTAGTCAGTGCACGTTGTGCTGCAATTTTATCTAATTCACTATTTGGCAGAATATAAGCCGTAGGATCGGCAATGGCAATAAATAGCGTTAATTGACCGTTCTCTTCTTTACGAATAAAGAGTGCATCATCCATATCTTCTGTTGATGCACTATCAATAGTGACAAAATAGAGAGAAGTCAGATCTTCACGAGGTAAAATATCATGTAATGTAAGCGTTTCATTACCCATTTCAGGTGCATTACGTTCAAGCTGATGACGCATTAAAGTCACCCACCAAGGTGCAAAGTGATCATCTTTATCTGTGATGTAGTCTGTTATTTCGGCTTGAAAGCCTTTATCACCTTTATTCAGTGGGTGACGACGCATTACGGCAACAGCCCAATCTTGATTGACAAAACTATGTGTTAAGTTTTGAGCTGGGCGACAAGGGATTGCGTCTTTTAGGAGAGGGTGATCTGGTATTATCCACAGACGGTTATCTCCCTCTTTTTTCTGAATACGGCCGACAAATCGGGTTAAGAAAGGTTCTACTAACTCTTCAGGCTCAACCGACTCTTTATCGCCGTTTGTATGAACGGTAGCAATAACGCGGTCACCGTGCATCACTTTTTTCATTTGCGGAGGGGGAATAAAATAGCTTTTCTGACCATCAACTTCAAGGAAGCCAAAGCCTTTATCTGTTCCCTTTACAAGGCCTTCCACGCGCGGTGTTTGGGCATGGAGTTGCTGTTTTAGCTGTGCAAGCAGCGGATTGTCTTGAAACATATTTTTCCGGAAAGTCGGCAGTTTTAATAATAAAAGTGGGCAATAGTTTTATTCGATTGTGTGTAGCGACGCAAGTAATATCGCATCAGAAAAACAGACAAATCGGCAAATTTTTATTCAGGATCTGTTTTTTCTTTAAATTCACACAGATCTTCAATAATACAAGAGCCACACCGTGGTTTTCGTGCAATACAGGTATAACGGCCATGAAGAATAAGCCAATGATGGCAATCAACTTTAAATTCTGCCGGAACAACCTTTAAGAGTTTTTGCTCAACTTCATTGACATTCTTACCAGGGGCAAAGCCTGTGCGATTACTCACTCTAAAGATATGTGTATCGACAGCAATAGTTGGCCAACCAAATGCGGTATTTAAAACAACATTTGCAGTTTTGCGACCAACACCAGGTAAAGCTTCAAGGGCTTCTCTGTTTTCAGGGACTTCACTGTGATGTTTATCCACTAAGATCTGACAGGTCTTAATCACATTTTCAGCTTTAGTATTATATAGGCCAATGGTTTTAATGTATTTCTTAAGCCCATCCACCCCTAAATCTAGGATTGCTTGTGGTGTATTGGCAATAGGATAAAGCTTAGCGGTTGCCTTATTGACACTCACATCGGTGGCTTGTGCAGAGAGTAACACGGAGATCAATAGTTCAAACGGAGAGTCAAATTTTAGCTCTGTCGTAGGTTGCGGATTGTTATCACGCAACCGAGTTAGAATTTCAATACGTTTTGCTTGATTCATTATGCTCACAAATTAATTTTTAACGATATGACTACCACAGCCTTGTTCTTTTTCGTAAGTTTTCATTGTCGAAGCGCTGCGCTTTTTCTGTCTTTCATCGATAAGGTATTTTCCCGCTAACATAAAGCCTAAACCGATAAAAGCACCTGGCGGTAAAATGGCAAGTAAGAAGGGTGAATCTAAATGAACTATTTCGATTCTTAATACTTGAGCCCATTCACCTAACAGTAAATCTGCACCGTCAAATAATGTTCCGTTACCTAAAATTTCACGGATCGCGCCTAATACAAAGAGTGCGGCTGTTGCCCCTAATCCCATAGCTAAACCATCAATGGCAGAAGGAAAGACTTCATTTTTAGCGGCGAAGGCTTCAGCACGGCCAATAACAATACAGTTGGTGACTATTAATGGAATAAAGATCCCCAACGATTGGTATAAACCATAAGCGTATGCGTTGATCAGTAATTGCACAGCACTGACGACAGACGCGATTATCATAACATAAATTGGGATACGAATTTCAGAAGGAACCCAGCGACGTAAACTTGAAACTGCCACATTGGTGCAAAATAATACTAATGTTGTCGCAAGCCCTAAACCTAATGCGTTAGTTGCTGTTGAAGAAACGGCGAGTAAAGGACATAAGCCAAGTAATTGCACTAGGGCTGAGTTGTTTGTCCATAACCCTTGAGCAAAGAGCGTTTTAATGGAGTTCATATTAATTCGCCTCACAGACAGAGAGTGTTTCTAGCTTCTCTGGTAATGATTGTATTAGCCATGCTGTACGTTTTGATGAGTTAATAACAGCGCGGGGGGTGATCGTCGCACCTGTAAATTGATCAAAATCGCCACCATCTTTTTTTACTGCCCAATGTGGATCGTTTTCACTGGAAATGAATTTATGGCTCAGTGTTGTGATCCAATCAGAAATGCGTGTTTCAATTTTATCACCTAGACCGGGAGTTTCGTTATGTGCGGTTACACGAACACCTAGAACGTTACCTTTAAAGTCAGCACCAACAAGAAGTTCGATTGCACCTGAATAGCCATCTGGCGCGGTAGATTCTAAGGCCGCTGCAACAGGTTTTCCTTCTAAACGCGCTACATAAAGTTTATGAGGGATTGAATTTCCCAATTCAGGTGCCGTAAGTAGATAACAATCTTTAGAAAGTTCATTGTCATACATTGTTTGAGGGATCACTTGATCCAATAATTTTTGTTTTTCTATAGCCACTTGCTCTGCAATGGTATCTGCGGTTAAGTGGTATACCACCGCGGTTAAACCTGTTGTACAAGCCGCAAAGACAGCTAATGTTAGCCCATGACGTTTTAAGATCTCGATCATCATTTTCTCCTTGGCACATTAATGCCCATAAACACGAGGGCGTGTATAGCTATCAATTAAAGGTACAGCGATATTGGCAAGTAATACAGAGAAAGCAACTGCATCGGGATATCCGCCATAAACGCGTATAATCCAAACTAACAAACCAATCATACCCGCATAAATTAAACGACCTTTAGGGGTTGTTGAGGCACTCACAGGATCTGTCGCAATAAAGAAAGCACCTAACATCGTTGCACCTGAGAAAATTTGTAATAGAGGTTGGGAGTAACGAGTAGGATCGATACCCCAACTAATAACAGAACATAAGGCTAACATTGAGATCATTGCAACAGGGATATGCCAGCTAATAATGCGTTTATAAAGTAGAACTAATCCACCAATTAAATAAGCGACATTCACCCATTGCCAGCCAATGCCGGCAAATTTCCCTTGTAAAATAGGTGTCGCTAACACTTCATCAATAGAGTGGGTTAATAAGCCTGTTTTAAAGCTATCAAGAGGTGTAGCTTGCGTAATGCCATCAATGGAGCGTCTTAAATCTTCAAGTGTTAAGCCTGATGATGTATGACCTGTAAAGAAGATATTTAAACTGTCCATGAAATTGTAAGAGACAGCTTGTAATTCAACAGGAGGCATCCACGATGTCATCTGTACTGGGAATGAGATCAATAAGACCACATAACCTACCATTGCCGGGTTAAATGGGTTTTGCCCTAAACCGCCATAAATGTGTTTTGCGATAACAACAGCAATAAAGGTGCCTAAGACAATTATCCACCATGGTGCTAAAGGTGGAATACTAATGGCGAGTAATACACCAGTAAGCAGTGCGGAGTTATCTTTGAGGTAACGTAAAGGATCTTCTTTTTTGAGTTTTACGCAGACAGTTTCAGCCACAAGTGCGACGATTATGGCTAATATAATTTGGTAAATAGTGCCTAAACCAAAGAAGTAGATCTGACTGATGATCCCCGGCAATGTGGCTAAAATAACCCATAGCATAACTTGGCTAGTGGATTGCTGATTATGCGTAAAAGGTGAACTCGCAATTTTTAATTTACTGTTGTTATTTTGTATCGGTCTAAATTTCATCTGTGATTAATCCAAGGTAACTTCTTCTTTAGCACGACGCTGTTCGGCTTCTTTTTTCGCTTTTACTCTGGCAATGGCTGCAGCAACAGCCGCTTTGCGTGGATCGACTTCTTCGGTTTCAGCGCTTTCAGCAGGGGCTTCAACAGTTGGCGTTGCTTGAGAAGTTTGTTGAGCGTCTTTTTTCGCTTTTACTCTGGCAATGGCTGCAGCAACAGCCGCTTTGCGTGGATCGACTTCTTCGGTTTCAGCGCTTTCAGCAGGGGCTTCAACAGTTGGCGTTGCTTGAGAAGCTTGCTGTGCTTTTTTGGCTTTCACACGCGCCAATGCTGCAGCAACAGCTGCTTTGCGCGGATCGACTTCTTCGGTTTCAGCGCTTTCAGCAGGGGCTTCAACAGTTGGCGTTGCTTGAGAAGTTTGCTGTGCTTTTTTGGCTTTCACACGCGCCAATGCTGCAGCAACAGCCGCTTTGCGCGGATCGACTTCTTCGGTTTCAGCGCTTTCAGCAGGGGCTTCAACAGTTGGCGTT